>DASWNS010000365.1:0-4230 GCA_036399115.1 Pyrinomonadaceae bacterium
CTCGCGCGCGCCTTCCGAGACGACGATGATGCTGAACTGCGAATCGCAACGCTCGCGCTCGTAAACTTTTTCCGCGACCGATTGCATCGAAAAAGGAATTTCGGGAATGAGGATCACGTCTGCGCCGCCCGCGATGCCGGAATGGAGCGCGATCCAGCCCGTGTGCCTGCCCATCACTTCGAGGATCATCACGCGGTCGTGCGAGGCGGCGGTCGTATGCAGGCGGTCTAAGGCTTCCGTCGCGATGTCGAGCGCGGTGACGAAGCCGAACGTCAACTCCGTGAAGGCCAGATCGTTATCAATCGTCTTCGGCACGCCGATGACCGGCACGCCCAACTCGTCGAACTCCGCCGCGATGCCGAGCGTGCCTTCGCCGCCGAGCACGACGAGCGCGTCGATGCCGAGCCTTTGGAGGTTGTCCGTCGCCTCTAGATAGACTTCTTCGGGCTTGATGTCCTCACCGTCAACCCCGCCGCGTTCGACGAAACGGCCTCGATTGCGCGTGCCGAGGATCGTGCCGCCGCGCGGCAGCAGTCCGCGCACGTCCGCAGGTTTCAACTCGCGCACGCTCGTCTCGCCGATCAACCCTTCGAAGCTGTCTTCGATGCCGACCACGCGCAGGTTGTACTCCGTCACAGCGGTCTTCACCACCGCGCGAATCACCGCGTTCAGTCCCGGCGCATCGCCGCCGCCCGTCACCAGCCCGATTGTTCGTATCGTATTCATAAGTGATGAGTAATGAGTGATAAGTAATGAGTGATGAGTGACAAGCGAAAAGCCGTAAATCGTGAATCGTCAATCGTGAATAGAAGACGATCTTTCTCTATTTACGATTCACGATTCACGATCTACTTGTTTTTACTCATCACTCATCACTCATCACCCATCACTTTATTTTGCCTTGACCGAGGGCGGGTCGTACTGCTCGCCGTAGTCGGGGTATTCGCGTGTGACGATCTGGCCGGGGCGCGTGTTCTCGGAAAGCAGCGAGAGTGCGTCCATGAGCACCTGTCTCTGGAGAGTGCGCATGCCCGGTCGTCCCAGACTGTTGCCGATCTTGAAGCCCTTCGGATAGAGAGCGCGCGGCGGGCGCATCTGCGCAGAGACTTCCGGGCTGACCGTGATTAGGACTGTCGGGATGCCGCGCATTTCGATTTCGCGTTGAACCGCCACGACCGTGCGGTGACAGACGTTCGGTCAACCGCCGGTTAAGATGACGGCATCGGCGCGGCTGCCCTTGTCGATCTCGTTGGCGATCTCCGGCGCAGTCCCTTCGTACATGGCCTTGAGTTGCATCGTGTAGCCCATGTAGCCGACGTGCTTGCGCGCCAGCCCGCCGATCACTTTGTCGGCTTCGAGTTCGCGGAGCACGTCGAGCGGGAAGACGACGTTGATGTCGGCGTCGGCGTCCGTATGATCGTAGTGATGATGCGTGACGCGCAGTTGTGCGGAGTCAGTATCGGGCGGGATGATGCGAAAGCCCAGATCGCCGAGTTCGTCCGCGATGTTGAAAGGCTCCTGCTCGCGCAGGTGGACGCCGCCCGCCGTCACGATGGCGATGTTGCTCTTCGCCAGTTCGCGCTCGAACGGCGTGAAGGGCACGCACTTTCTTGCCAGTGTAGTCATAATTGTTTAAGAGGCCGGAGGCGCGAGGTTAGTGAAAACAAGAAATGAAGACTCTCTTAACTAACTCTAACCTCTCACCTCCGACCTCTTTCCCTTACAGGTTGCGCAGCACTTCAAATAAATCTTCGTTGTCCGGCTGATCCGAGATGTCGTGGATGTCTTTGTAAGCGATCTTGCCTTCTTTATCTATGATGAAGATGGCGCGTTCGGAGATACCGTCTTTGTCGCGGTATGCGCCGAACGAACGTGCCACTTCACCCTTCGGCTCGAAATCGCTCAACAAGTCATAAGAGAGTCCGCCGAGTGATTTCGCCCAGGCGGTGTTACACGGGACGCTGTCAACTGAAATGCCCAGAACCTGAGCATCATAGCCTGCGAAGCGTTCGAGGTCTGCTTCATAGGCCGGCATCTGCGCCGTTCAGACGGGCGTCCAGGCCAGCGGGTAAAACGCCAGCACCACATTTTTGTTGCCGCGAAAATCCGAGAGTCGCACCTTCTTGCCTTTTTCAAGGCTGGAGCCAAGCTCGAAGTCCGGGGCTATATCTCCTACTTCAGGCATCTTGAGATAACCCTCCTTCCAAGTGTTTGCATGAAAACTGAATTGTTGACCTGTGATTCAACATACGCGTTTAGACTACATGCAAAAGCCTCTCCGTTCAAGCACCAGCGCCTTCTGATTTTGTCACGCGAATATGGCGCAGTAGCGTCATGTCAGATCAGGCGAGCGGCGGGCGCGGGCGTGCTTTACAAACAGACGCCCGGCAGGGCAAAGTCACTACGAAAATTCTAAACTCCATGAAACCAGCAACCATCAACATCTCACGCAAAGGCGCGGAGCGCGCACGCGCCGGGCATCTCTGGATCTATCGCAGCGACCTGCTCGACGGCGGCGAGGCGACGCCGGGCGGCGCAATCGTTCAGGTGCGCGACGAACGCGGTCGCTTCGTCGGTTCCGCGCTCTACAGCGACCGCTCGCAGATCGCTCTGCGCCTCCTGACGTGGCGCGAAGAGACGATAGACCGCGATTGGTGGCGCGAGCGCCTGCGCGCCACCATCGCGCGCCGCGCGGGACTCGCGGGCGAGGCCGACGCCTTCCGTCTCGTCTACGCAGAGGGCGACGCGCTGCCCTCGCTCATCGTAGACCGCTACGGCGATGTGCTCGTCCTCCAGACGCTCTCGCAGGCGACGGACGCGCTCAAGGAGATGCTCGTCGAACTGTTAGTGGAACTGCTCGCTCCCCGCGCCGTCATCGAACGAAACGACGTGCGCGTGCGTCAACTCGAAGGCTTGCCGCTCACGGCGGGCGTGCTCTACGGCGACGCGCCCGAAGAGATGGAGGTCGTGCAGCACGGCACGCGTTTTCGCATCGCGCCGCTCGGCGGGCAGAAGACCGGAGCGTTTCTAGACCAGCGCGAAAACCACCTCGCCGCGCGTCGCCTCGCCTACGGGCGCGCGCTCGATTGCTTCACCTTCAACGGCGCGTTCGCGCTCCACATGGCGCAGACATGCGAGAGCGTCCTCGGACTCGACATCTCCGCCGAAGCTGTCGCCGCCTCCCGCCGCAACGCCGAATCGAACAACTTAACCAACGTCGAGTTCCGCGAGGCCAACGTCTTCGACGCCCTGCGCGAGATGCAGGACGCGGGCGAACGTTTCGATACCATCGTGCTCGACCCGCCCGCCTTCGCCAAAAACCGCGCGAGCGTCCGCGCCGCCGCACGCGGCTACAAAGAGATCAACCTGCGTGCCCTCAAACTCCTCAACGCAGGCGGCCTGCTCATCACCTGCACCTGCTCTTACCACATGAACGAGACGCAATTCCACGAAGTGATCGCCGAAGCCTCCGCCGACGCGCGCCGTCGCTTGCAGATCGTGGAGAAACGCATTCAGGCCAGCGACCACCCGGTGCTCGTCGGCGTCCCCGAAACCCTCTACCTCAAATGCATCATCGCGCGGGCGGTCGATTAAAATTTCAGACGCGTGCGCCTGCGCTGGCGAGCAACCGCCGGAAATATCTTTCAGGTGTCAGCACAAATCAAAAAGTAAAAAAGCCCTCTCCTGTGTTTCAAGCGGCTGTTGGCGGCAGATGAACTGCGGCGCGGGGATTGCTTTGTGACTCTTCGGAGATTTTCGACTCCGAAGGGAAAAGTTATGTTCAAGAAAGTTCTATCATTAACGCTCGTCGCTCTTTTGATTAATGTGTTCGGGATGACGCCGGTTCGAGCCGGTGCGCGGGTCGTAGGGCAGACTCGTAATGTCGAGAAGGTGAAAGCGAATGTTCGTAAGCTCGGATCGGGCGAGGCCGCACGCGTCGAGTTGAAACTGTGGGACGGTCGGAAGCTGAAGGGCTACATCCGCGAAGCGGGTGAGGATACCTTTGTCGTCGCGGAGACGAAGACCGCCGTGGTGACCACCGTGCCTTACACAGAGGTCAGGCAGATCAAAGGGAGCAACCGTTTGACCGCCGCCAAAGTCGGGCTGACGCTCGCCAAAGGCGTAGCGATAGTCGGCGCGGTGGCTCTCGGCGCGATGCTGCTGGTGTTGATCTCCGTGCCGAAGTCGTAACTGCCCGCGCCCGTCCGATGCACGTTGCGTCGGACGGGC
>DASWNS010000366.1:0-8362 GCA_036399115.1 Pyrinomonadaceae bacterium
GGAAGGAGAACACAGCATGGAGATGTCGCAGTTACGCGCCTTCCGCGTAGTCGCCGAGACGCTGAACTTCACACGCGCCGCCGAACGCCTGCACCTGACGCAGGCCGCCATCAGCCACCAGATCAAAGCACTCGAAACCGAACTCGGCGAGCCGCTCTTCATCCGCCTCAAGCCCGGCGTGCAACTATCGCCGGCGGGCGCAGTCGCCCTCGAATACGCCGAACGAATTCTCGACGCCGCAGAAGCCCTGCGCGAGCAGGTGTCCGGCGCGGAACGCGCGCTCGTCGGGCGCGTGCGCGCGGCGGCGGCCACGCAGGCTTTCGTCCATCTCTTCGCCGCGCCCTTCGAATCCTTCATGCGCGCCAACCCGCACATCGAACTCTCGTTTCGCACCACCGTCAGCACCGAGCAGACTTTGGCCGATGTGCTCGGCGGCGCAGTTGATGTCGGCTTCGGCTCGCTTCCCAACTATTCCCCGGCCTTGCAGGTGACGAAGTTGTTTGAAGACGAACTCGTGCTCGTCGTCGGCGGCCAGCACCGGCTCGCGCCCGCACGGGGCGACGGCGCACGGGGCGCAGCGGCAGTGGTGGCGGCAAAAGAGATCGAGTGCGAACGCTTGATCATGTTCGAGCGCGGCACCTCGATCCGCAGCACCACCGAAGACTTCTTCAAGCGCGCCGGAATAGCCCCTGCGCTCGCGCTCGAATCCAACGACACATACTTTATGAAACGCATGATCGAGCACGGCCTCGGCATCTCGCTCCTGCCCGCGTGGGCGGTGCGTGAGGAAGTCGAAACGGGCAAACTCGCGCAGTTGGAGATCGAAGGGCATCGCCTGCGCCGTTCCATCTCCATGATCTCGCTCGGACGCTTCCAGCCCGCGCCCACGCGCGCCTTCCTCGCCTTCATGCTCGACCACAGAGCGCAGTTGCAGGCGATGGCCTCAAACGTCGAACTCGTCGCGGCGACCGCCGGAGCCGCAGACGCCTCCACGCGAGTTTAGTGATCTCTCTCCTGAGCGTCTTCTGAAAATTCCATCGCCGCCAAACCTGTTAATAACTCGCGCGCACCGTCGTTTAGAGTGTACAGCGGAGCTACGCCTGAGGCGGCGTCGGCGAAGCCGTACGCGGCGGCATCGTTTAAGTTTGCGCCGGAATTATCTCGCAGGCGGCTGCGATTTATCTTTAAACCTTCGGCGGCGGTTCGACGTATATCCTCGCGTCCAGCTAGGTTTCGCTCGCCGGATCATTCCAGTCTTATGAGAAACGTCTATACCTTTTACATCGATGCCACGCGGATCGCTCTGGCCTCCATCTTCGCGCACAAACTGCGCGCCTTCCTCACCCTGATCGGCATCATCATCGGCGTGGCGTCGGTCGTCGTGGTGGGCGCGGCCATCAGCGGGCTGAACACCTACGTCATAGATAAAGTCGGGAAGATGCTCGGCTCGAACCATTTCATGATCGCGCGCATGGCGAGTTCCGGCCAGTTGTCAGAAGAGGAACTGGAGCGTCGCCAGCGGCGCAACCCGATGCTGAATAATCTCGACGTGGAATGGCTCAGGCAATATTGCACGCAATGCACGATGGTCGGCGCGCAGGCCGCGCGCGGGACGAATTTCGATCAGGACGGGAAGACTTTTTACGGCGCCATCGTCTTCGGCGTGACGGCCAACATGGGCGACATCGAAGATAAGACGATGACCGACGGGCGTTTCATTCAGCAGGAAGAGGACGACAACGCTTCGCTCGTCGTGGTGCTCGGCGGCGACATCAAGGATAAATTCTTTCCCGACGTTGATCCGATTGGAAAGACTTTCAAGGTCGGCGGGTTGCCGATGCGCGTCGTCGGCGTGGAAGAGAAGCGTGGCCCCATCTTCGGCGACCTCGTGGACAAGCACGTCTATATTCCACTGCGCACCTTCGAGCGCATCTACGGACGCCAGCAGAACCTACAGATTCACGGCAAAGGCTCATCGCGCGACACCTTCCAACTGACGATTGAAGACGCGCGCACCGCGCTCAGAAATTATCACCAGCTATCCGGGAGCGAGGAGGACGATTTCGGCCTCGTCAACACGGAAGAACTCGGCGGCCAGATCGATGAGTTCACGGGCGCAATCGCGGCGGTCGTCGTGCCGATCACGTTCATCTCGCTCGTCGTCGGCGCGATCGTCGTGATGAATATCATGCTCGTCTCCGTGACGGAACGCACCTTCGAGATCGGTCTGCGCAAAGCTCTGGGGGCGCGGCGCAAGCAGATCCTGATGCAGTTTTTGATCGAATCTTCGACGCTCTGCGCGCTCGGCGGCGTGCTCGGACTCCTGCTCGCCGCCGCGCTCGCCGCGCTCATCTCCGCCACGACGCCGATCCCCATGACCATCACCATCGGTTACGTCCTGCTCTCGATTCTTTCATCGGGCGGCATCGGCATGATCGCCGGAATCTACCCGGCCTTCAAAGCGTCGCGGCTCGACCCCATCGTCGCGCTAACGAGAAATTAGGCGAGAAGTTTTAGGCTGGAAGTTGAGGACGGGAAACTTGAGAGACGGAGTGCGGGACGGGAAGCCGGGGGCGTGCGCCGGAGGTAAAGATTTATGAGACTGCCGGGATTGTTGACGAAAGAGATTTTGGCGATGTCGCTCGATAGTATTCGGGCGCACAAGTTCAGGAGCGTCTTGACGACCATCGGCATCGTCATCGGCGTCTTGACGGCGGTAGTCATCGCCTCCATCCTGACGGGCTTGCGCGGCAACATCGTCCGCATCGTGGAAGAGTACGGCTCGAACAACCTCTACGCGTTTCACCTGACGACGGGGCCGCAGGTCGGCGAACGCGATCAGGCCGAACGCACGCGCAAGGTCTTGACGCCCGAAGACGGCGAGGCTCTGAAGGCCGCGAGCGCGGTGGAAGACGTGGCCTTCGAAGCGCCGAACATCGGCTACGGCGGTGGCCCTTTCGACGACACCATCAGCTACAACGGTAAGACCTACCGGCGCGGCAACACCAAAGGCGTCACGGCGAATCACGCAGAGGTGATCAACGTCAGCCTGCGCGAAGGCCGCTACATCTCGGAGCAGGACGATCTCAACCGGCGCAACGTGATGGTGATCGGCGTCAACGCGGCGGAGGCGTTGTTTCCGGATCAGCCCGATAACATCGTGGGCAAGCAGGTGAAGATGGGCGGTTACGTCTTCGAGATCATCGGCCTGCTGGCGAAGCGCAAGAACACCGTGATGGGCGAGAACGAGGAGGACAACGCCGTGCTCATCCCCTTCCGCACGGGACTCCAGATCGCGCCCGCCAGAAAGTATCTCATCCTGATCATCCGCGCGAAGTCGGGGCAGACCGAGCTTGCGGTCGATCAGGTGGAAGAGATCTTGCGCACGCGGCGCAACGTGAAATTCAATGAGCCGAACAATTTCGACGTGAAGACGGCAAGCTCGTTTGTCGAACAGTTCGACAGCATCACGGCGATGGTCGGCGTGATCGCCATCGCGATCTCTTCGGTCGGGCTGCTCGTCGGCGGCATCGGCGTAATGAACATCATGCTCGTCTCCGTGACGGAGCGCACGCAGGAGATCGGCATCCGCAAGGCCGTCGGCGCGCGGCGCATCGATATCGTCAATCAATTTTTGTTTGAAGCGATGACCCTGACGCTCTTCGGCGGCATCCTCGGCGTGGTGCTCGCCGTGCTGATCAGCCAGATCATCATGTTTCTGGTTCCCGCCCTTCCGGCTTCGATCCCGATGTGGGCGGTGTTGACGGGATTGATCGTCTCAATCGGCGTCGGCCTCGTCTTCGGCGTGTGGCCTGCGATGAAGGCTTCGCGGCTCGACCCGATTGAATGTCTGCGCTACGAGTAGAGCGCGGCGGGCGCGTGCGGAAAATTTTGCGGAAAAATTCAAGGCGAGCGTCATCAAGCGAATTGATGACGCTCGCCTTTGTTGTGGTTCAGCGTGTGAGACTAAAGTTTAGCGTTGGCGTGCGCGTGCCCAGATGGGACGGTTCGTGCGATACCTGCGGCGACCGTTGTTGATGTAGGAGCCGCGCGTTTGTGCGCGACGCTCGCTCTTGTAGGCGCGCTTCTCCGTCTTATGGTCAGCTTTCAAGGCGCGCTTTTCGGCCTTCTGGTGGCGGCGCAAAGTGCGGCTCGTGCCGTAAGTTCTGCGCTCGTATCGCTGGTGTTCGCGCAGTTCGCGCCGCTCGGTCTTTTGATGCTCTTTGTGTGGCTTCTGCGCGAGCGTTTCCAGCCCCGCGCCCGCCAAAAGCAGCACGCCGCAGGCCAGCATGCCCGCTACCGTCCGTTTTAAATTATCGACATGGAATTCCATACGTTTGCTTCCTCCACTTTCATTTCACTGTGCAAATTGATGAAAGCGACGCTTGTATGCATCGCTCCCGAACCTGTTCGGGACAGCGCGAACGGGGAAAGCGGCGGCAAACTGTATAGTCTGCGTTCGTTGAGTCCGGCCAAAATAGTGGTCGCAACTGTTATGCCAGCGCATCCGCGCGGCGTGCCGTTTACGTAATTTAGAGCGAGATTGTGTGAGTCTTTGGATTAGGAGTCGGGTGTGCTAAATTCAGCGAACGTGAATGACACGTTGATCCTTACGGAGCGGAAATCATGCTGCCAAAATTCGATTAACGTGAGCTTGCCCTGAAAACTCCCCTATAAATTTCCGTCCATCGCCGGAGGCTTAGATGTCCGAACGCTTTTATCTTTCGCTGCTCGCGGTAGGTTTTGCCTGCGTAGTTACGCTTGCTCCCTTCACGGACGGCGTGACGGCGGCGGGCGCGCGCAACCTGCTCGCGGCGAACGGGACAGAGACGAAGGGCGCGCCGGGTGAGGCCGAACGCGCACTCGCAGAGGGCACGGCGCATCTGCGTCGCAACCGCGCAGACCTTGCGCTCCCGCTGCTCGAATCCGCGCTCAAACTTTTCACAGGGGCGAACAACCGGAGCGGCCTCGCCGCCACGCATGCCGCGCTCGGCGACATCTACCTGCGTCATGGACAGTACGCCCCGGCCATAGAGCATTTCAGTCGCGCCGCCGAAGCCTTCCGAGCGCAGCACCAGACGGCCAACGCCGCGCTCATGTTCGCCAAACTCGGCGAGACTTATTATCTCTCCGGCGACGAGGCCAGCGCACGCGCGGCCTTCGCGCGCATCGGCGAAGGCGAGAAGGAACATAGCGCGGCGGGCGCAGCATCAGGCGGGGGCGCAAGGACGAGCGGCGGCAGCGGTCGCCGCAACAACGCAGGCGGCGGCGCGTTCAACCTCTCAACGTTCGCTTCGATGAGCGCGTTGCTTCCCGATGCCTGTTCGTTCGCGCTTCCGGCAGACGGCGTTTCGCCGCTCGTCAACAGCGCGGCTAACATCGCGGCCAACAGCATTACGCCGGGCGGCAACAATTCGCCGGTCAATCCCGCACGTAACCCGTCCGGCAGCCCGTCGAACAATGCAACGGGCGGTCGCCCCAATAATCCGACGGGCAGACCGTCCACCAACCCGTCAAATAACGCGACGGGCAGACCATCGGGCAATCTCTCGAACAACCCGGCGAACAATCCGACAAGTAACCCGACGAATAACCCGACGAGTAATCCGTCGAACACCAATCCGAACAATCCGGGGGGCAATTCAACGGGTAGTTCGTCCGGCAGTTCGCCTAACAATCCCTCGGCCAACACGGCGGGCAAACAGGCCAATAATTCACCCGGCAACTCGGCGAACAATCCATCGAATAATGCTTCAAGCAATCCGTCGGGTAACTCGCCTAACAACCCGTCGAATAGTCCATCGAATAATTTATCGAATAATCCGTCGGGCAATTCGGCTAATAACCCATCGGGTAACTCGTCGGGCAACTCGTCAAACAATCCTTCTAATAACTCTGCGAATAATCCTTCGGGTAATTCGGCTAAGAAAAGCCCGAATAATCCTTCGGGTAATTCGGCGAACAAGCCTTCGGGAAAACCTTCGGGCAATGAGCCGTCGAACATGGGACGCGCGCCGAAGAAACTCGACGACCTCGGACGCATGGACCTGCGCGTCTTTGACGAGCAAGGCAATCCCGTCAAAGGTGCAAAGGCGCGGCTTTCGACGACGCGCCCGAACGGCATTTTCTGTGATTGCGTGAACGAGACGAATGCCGCCGGGCGCGCGGTGCTGCCCGCCATTCACGTCGGGAAAGAGTTGAAGTTGGAAGTGACGGCTCCCGGCTTCGAGCCGCTCGAACAGATCGTCCCGCCCGAACAACTCGCCGCGCCGTTCAAGGTCACGCTGCAAACGAAGAACGCCGCAAACTCCATCCCGCAGCCGACACCGAAGCAAAAGTTCGCGCACGCCGCCGCACCGCCGCGACGAGTTGCGGCAACGCCGGAGAGCGCGTCGCAACTCGCGTCCAGCGCGGCGAACACGCTCGGCAGGGCGATCTCTCCGAACGCTTCCGGCGCGTGCTTCGACTTCTATCGTCTCTTCATCGCCTACGCAACGCGCGAACTCACGCTCGCTCGCGCCGACTTCAACAATAACCGTCTGGACTCCGCGCAGGCGCACTACCTGAACGTGCTCGCCGCCGCCGACAAGAATTCGCAGGCGGGAAGTCTCGCCGCCGCGCGTCTCTTCCGCGCCGTCTCGCGCACGAGCCTCGGCGACATCGCCTTGCGTCAAAGTCGTTTTGCGGACGCGCTCAAGTTCTACGGTCAAGCCGCCGAGATCGCGCGGCAGGACGGGCGCGCAGAGTTAACGTGGGGCGCGGAGCGCGGCCTCGGCAAGACTTACTGGGTGATGGCCGCCGTCGCCGCAGACGACAACGCCGCCGCGAAGAACAGGAACGACGCGCTCAAGCATTATCGCGCCGCGCTCGGCATCATCGAGACGCTCTTTGCCGGAAGCCTGCGCGCCGACGATGCGCGGAGCAATTTTCTGGCGACGACGAAAGATGTCTTTGACGAAGCGGCGGGCGCGCTCGCGGAGTTGGCCTTGATGAACGCTTCGCCCGCGCCCGCTTTGCGCCGCCAGGCATCGGCGCACGCCTCGAACGCGAACGCCGCGCCGACGCTCGAAGGGCAGTCTCTAACTTATGCCGCCGAAGCCTTCCGCATCGTCGAGCAGGGCAAGGCGCGCTCGCTCCTCGACATGCTGGGCGATGCGCGTGCGGAAGTGAGAGAGGGCGTGCCCGCCGCGTTGCTCGAACGCAAGGCCGCGAACATGGCGCGGCAACAGGAGATCGCATACCTGTTCGGCGGCGTGAACCTGCAAGGCAGCGTGCCGCCACAGAACGTCGCGGAGTTGGAAGCGGAACTCGAACGTCTCACCGTCGAGTTCAACAGTCTGGAAAATCAGATCAGGACGAGTAGCCCGCGCTACGCCGCGCTCGTGCGCGCACAACCTCTAACGCTCGCCGAAGTGCAGCGGCAGGTGTTGGACGATTCAACCGCGCTGCTCGAATACAACCTCGGCACGCATCAATCCTATCTCTTCGCGGCGACGAAAAACGGGCTGACGCTTTATCGCCTGCCTTCGCGCACGCAGATCGAGCGGCTGGCCGTAGAGTTGCGACAGCAGTTAGTGCCCGCCGGTTCGCGCCGCGCCATCGCGGGAATCAATGTGGAAAGCACCACGCGCGGGCTGACGCTCGGTGCGCCCTCGACGGCTCCGGCCAATGTGAACGCGTATACTGCCGCCGCCAACGCGCTCTATAAAACAGTCGTCGCTCCGGCCATCGCACAAGTCGGAGACAGACGCCTGCTCGTCGTCCCGGACGGCGCGCTCAACTACGTGCCGTTCGAATCGCTCGTCGCCAGCACGGGCGGCACAGACTATTCGACGCTCGCTTATCTCATCAAGACCAACGAGATCGTCTATGCGCCGTCGGCTTCGGTCGTCGCCGTCATCAGGCAGGGCGCGAGAAGAGATGTCGCAGGGCGCGACGGGGCGGGGATGCTGCTCGTGGCCGACCCCGTGTTCGATGCGGGCGACCCGAGGCTGAAAAGTTCGTCGCTGGCGGGAGCGGCGCGGGCGCGTGAGTCGGTGCAGCGCATGTCGCTAGCGAGCGCGCTCTCGGACGTGACGAATTTGAAGAGCAACAACTTGAAGTTGGTGCGTCTCGACGGCACGCGCTCGGAGGCCGAGGAGATCGCCAAACTCGCACGCGCCAACGGCAGCAAGGCCGACGTGTGGCTCGACTTCGATGCGAACGAAGCGAACCTGCACGGGCGCAGGCTGGACAACTATCGTGTCCTGCACTTCGCCACGCACGGGCTGCTCGACGCCGACCGCCCGCAGTTCACAGGACTCGCGCTCTCGCTCGTCGGCCAGACGGACGCGGACGGCTATCTGCGCGTGGATGAAGTCTT
>DASWNS010000367.1:0-7727 GCA_036399115.1 Pyrinomonadaceae bacterium
CTTCGCAGACGAGCGCGCAGGAGGCGCGCGAACGCGACGTACAGCTTTTCCAACTGCAATGGTCGGAGGATGGACGCCACGCCGCCATGCTTGCGCGTTCCGCCGACAACAAGGATCGCTGGGTGCTCCTGCTCGACCCGGCGACGGGTAAGACGCGTGTATTGGTCGCGCTGCACGACGACGCCTGGACCAACGGACCCGGCGCGTTCACGCTCGGCTGGCTACCCGACAACCGGCGCGTCTATTTCGAGTCGGAACAGGACGGCTTCGCGCACCTCTACACCGTCTCGATTGATGCGGGCGCGAAGCCCTCGCAGTTGACGCGCGGCGCGTTCGAAGTCTCGGACGTGCGCCTCTCCGCCGACAAGACGAAATTCTATTTCACCTCCAGCGAAGTCAGCTTCGCCGAGCGTCATCTCTATTCGCTGCCGATTGCAGGCGGTGCGTCCGTGCGTCTCACCTCGATGCCCGGCCACAACGAGGCGCACATCTCGCCGGACGAACGGATGCTCGCCGTCATCCATTCCTACAGCAACAAGCCCCCGGAGCTTTATCTGGTAGGCAACAACGCCGCCTCGACGGCTCGCGTTCAAGTGACGACTTCGCCCATCCCCGAATTCTTCACGCACAACTGGATCGACCCGCCCCTCGTCGCCATCCGCGCGCGCGACGGCCAGACGATCCACGCGCGTCTCTACAAACCCGCACGGCAGAACGGCGCAGCCGTCCTTTTCGTTCACGGCGCGGGCTATTTGCAGAACGTACACAAGTGGTGGAGCAGCTATTACCGCGAGTACATGTTTCATCATCTCCTGATGGAGCGCGGCTACACCGTGCTCGACATAGACTATCGCGGCTCGGCAGGCTACGGGCGCGAGTGGCGCACGGGCATCTATCGCCACATGGGCGGCAAAGATTTAACCGACCATGTTGACGCGGCGCGCTATCTCGTCTCGGAGCACAATATTGATCCGAAGCGCGTCGGCCTCTACGGCGGCAGCTATGGCGGCTTCATCACGCTCATGGCGATGTTCACCGAACCCGACGTGTTCGCGGCGGGCGCGGCCTTGCGTCCCGTCACCGACTGGGCACACTACAATCACACCTACACCTCGAACATCCTCAATCTGCCGCAGAGCGACCTTGAGGCATATCGTCGCAGTTCGCCGATCTACTTTGCCGAAGGCTTGCGCGGCGCGCTGCTCATCTGTCACGGCATGGTGGACACCAACGTCCACTTTCAGGATACCGTGCGTCTCACCCAACGCCTGATCGAACTACGAAAAGAGAACTGGGAACTCGCCCCCTACCCCGTCGAAGACCACGCCTTCGAACGCGAAACGAGTTGGGCAGACGAGTATAAGCGCATCCTCAAACTCTTTTCAGAACACCTACACCCTAACTCCGGTGCATCGCCCGCCCAACAGAGCACCGGCGCAGGCAACCATTAACCGGCAGCACGGCGCGGCTTTCGGCTCTCGATTGCGTTATGTCAGGTCGCACAGTGCGGCTTCTCACACCCACGGGCAAAGTTAGTCGCACCTTGCGGCACAATATGCTTTGGGTTCTATTCTCTATGGTAAGGAATTAAATCTGGATGAATTTCCGGGAAGCGAAGATAGAAGATATTCCCGCCTTGTTTGAGGTACGTTACTCAGTGAAGGAAAACGTCTTGTCCGACCCTCGCAAGGTGACTCCTGAGATGTGCGTGGCTTATCTCAGCGAGTCCGGCAAGGGGTGGCTTTGTGAGATTGAGGGCGAGGTGGTGGGATTCTCCGTCGCTTCCCTGGAAGATACGTCAATCTGGGCTTTATTCGTGAAACCCTCGTATGAAGGAAGGGGGATCGGTAAAAGACTCTTGCGACTGGCGACAGACTGGCTATTTGAGATGCGTGCGACAAGTATTGCCCTGAGTACTGACGCCCACACACGCGCAGATAAATTCTATGAGAGACAGGGGTGGCTGCGCGGTGAGATCAAGCCCGATGGCGAGGTCTGCTACCGGCTCTATAAATCAGGCCGCACCTAACACGGCATGCACCCGACACGCGACCAGCGGCTCTTTAAATTCAAAGGCAGTAGCGGGCGGGTGATGCCGGACGTTAGACTCGCTTAGTAATTAAAGAGAAGCAAAGTCTCGCGTGGCTATACTCAGAATGCGTATGCATCGTTGAATGATCTCAATAATGAGCTGTCTCACCGCTCATGCAACCCTAACGCACTCAGCTTGCTTTTTATCATCCTTCTTTGGTTTCATCCAACTCGCCGCTATCGCCGGGCGGCGGGTTAATTCGTGCATTAGACGGCTTAGCTGAGTCCATATATCGTTGAAGAATGAGCGCGGTACCTGAGCAGAGGCGGTTGTGGTTACGCATGCTCCTGATCAGCCTCCTGATCGGCCTGGCTTGCCTTGCCATAATTCCGCTCTCCCCCTACACGTCGTTGGTGTGCCCCGCGTGGACGATTCAGATTGTTGACGAAGCAGGTAGCCCTGTGAAGGGCGCTTTGGTGACGCAGTACTGGCAGGATTATACGGTCGAGTCCGGTAGTCATAAGCAGGTTGCTTACGCGGACGAGAACGGCTATGTGAGTTTTCCGGAGCGCAACGTGAGCGCCAGCCCGTTGTCCCGGACGTGGGGCGTTATCTGGAACACAGTATCTCTGGGCGTACACGCCAGCTACGGTGCATCGGCGCATCTCTTGGCGTACGGCAAAGTCGTTGACGGAAAGCGACTCGAAGGGAGCGCGAGCTATCTAGTGGGGCAGCCTTTGCCGGAGCGGCTCGTAACTCGTGTCTACGATTCAGGCTGTCCTTGAATTGCTCCGGCTACGGCGTCTGACAACGGTATGCAGCGGCCAGCGGTGGGCGCGCCTTTTATCATCCATGTATACAGGCGACCGCTGATGCCGTGCGTTATGCGTCACAAATAGATCGTTTGTTTCGGAACATTTTGTGTGGCGAGATGTGAACTGAGATGTGAGATTAACGAGTTCCGGGGAATAGTCTTTGATGAAAATAACGTATAGCCTCGTCGGCGGCTTGATTGGTTATCTCATCGCTCCTCTCTCTCTCGCCGGGTTCGGTCTGCCACTTTATCTAAACCTCAGTCTCTCTACTCAGAAAAGATTAGGCTCCATATTCCTATGCCTCGCTATCCTGTGCGTCCTTTGCAATGCTTACTTGAGATATTATCGAGATGTACATGGTCGGGGCGCTTCAATATTTCCGGCGGTGTTCTCGCTCTGTGGCATACCCGCGTTGCTTCTACTGCGGCCTGGTTCCGGCGTGTGGATGGCTCTCTCCGTGGTAGCGATATTGGTTATGGATTTTGTAGGGCAGGCGTTGTTGGGTGATTTGATTTTCATCAAATTATTTCCGGGAAATTTAGGCGGCGGCTCCGGCACGACATCCGGCATGGGCGAGGTCGGTTCGCCGAAGCGTTAAGCGTGCGCGAATTTTTTTCTTGGTGCGGGTTTTTAGCAACGTATGGCCTCTTCCCGGCTATAATCCGGGCGTTCAGAAATCTCTACGGATAGGAGGCAGGAGAGATGTCGCAGGAAAATGTTGAAACCATACGCCGGCTCTACGAGGCGTTCGGTACGGGCGATATTCCACAGGTGCTCGGGCAGATGGAGCAGGGCATCGAGTGGAACGAGGCGGAGAACTTCATCTACGCGGATCGCAATCCATACGTGGGGCCACAGGCGATACTGGAAGGAGTGTTCATGCGGCTTGGCACCGAGTGGGACGGGTTTAAAGTCACGCCGGAAGAGTGGCTCGACGCAGGCCATCGCGTTGTCGTGCTCGGCACTTACAGCGGGACGCACAAGGCTACGGGCAAGAAGGTGCGCGCGCAGTTTGCGCATATCTGGGGCGTGCGCGAAGGCCGTGTCGTCAGGTTTCAGCAGTACACCGATACGAAACAATTTGCCGAAGCGGTCGTCGTCTAGCAGGCGGTCGTCGTGTAGCAGTCTGCCTCAACACGCTTCGCGGGCGCGTCTAAAGTGATGCCCGCTCATTTTACACTCCGGCAATTTTGCCTTCCGGATCGATGATGAACGTGTTGCGGGCGTTCGAGCCGCCACCTGCTGCGCCCGTAGCGAGCAGACAGTTCCACGCCCGCCTCCGGCTCGAAACCGATGAAGCGACGAACTCATGTCCTTTGCAGACTTCGTCAGGGAAGGAGGCGACCGAGGAGGTCTATGAGCCAGTCGAAGTCTACCGGTTTGGTGAGGTAGGCGTCGCAGCCTGCGGCGAGCGCCTGTGCGCGGTATTCGGTTTCGTGGTGAGCCGTGAGAGCGACGATCAGCACGTCGCGCATAGAGTCTTCGTGGCGGATGCGGCGCGTGGCTTCGATGCCGTCGATGCGCGGGAGGCCGATGTCCATGAGAATGATGTCGGGGTTTTCGCCGAGCGCAAACTCGACGCCCTGTTCGCCGTCCGTCGCTTCGATGACGCGGAAGCCGCGCTTCTCCAATTCGAGACGCATCAGAAAGCGCGTGTCCTCGAAGTCTTCCACGATCAGCACCTTGAGCGGCGCGGCGGTTTCATGGTTGTTTGGCGCGGTGCGTGAAGTTTCCTGAGCCACTTGCCCCTCGTACGAAGACTATGTCGTAGAAAAACTCTCCGGCGTCGAACACGCTCGAAAGCGACGGATGAAATAGCGCGTTTAGTTTTCAACATTTCAACGCCTGCGGTCAACACGCAAATTGACGCACGGCGAAAAAAACGCGCCTGCACCGCCCGGAAAAAATTTCTCACCCTGCGCGGATAAACATTCATGCCCGCGCGCGCCAGATCCGAGGCCACGCGCCCCCTGCCAAACGTTTCGTGATCGAAGTACGAAACTTTTCGTTGACATTACGAAACGCTTCGTAGTAAGGTGTCGAGCCTCAGGGTCGAGGACGAGTGAAGAAGGAGAGTTACGGAATGCGCAAGCGAAAGGTGGCGGCGACGCCGCGACCGACCGACGCGGAGTTGGAAATTTTGAACGTGCTGTGGCAGCGCGGGGCGAGCACCGTCCGCGACGTGCACCAGGCGATCACACGCACGCGACCCGCGATGGGTTACACGACCGTCCTGAAGCTGATGCAGATCATGGCGGAGAAGAATCTGGTGCGCCGCGACGAGAGCCAGCGGGCACACGTCTACGAGGCGCAGCTTGAGCGCGAGCAGACGCAGCGACAACTCATCGGTGATCTCCTCGAACGCGCCTTCGAAGGCTCCGCGACGAAACTCGTGATGCAGGCTCTCAACACCAAGCAGGCTTCGGCGGAAGAACTCTCGACCATTCGCGAAATGCTGGACGAGTTTGAGCGAGGTGATAAATGAGATACACGCACGCGCTGCTCGCACATCCCGTCTTTCAACTTCTCGGTTGGACGCTCCTCCACTTCGTCTGGCAGGGCGCGCTCGTCGCGCTTGCTTATGCGGGCATCGCTTTCTCGCTCCGTCGCAGCACGGCAAATCTGCGTTACGCAGTCGCCTGCGCCTCGATGTTTCTCATGCTCGCGCTGCCCGTCTCGACGTTCTTCCAACTCAACTCGAAGGCCAACGCCAACGCGGCATCCGAACGCGAGCGGCACGCCGCGCACGCGCTCGAACAACCCGTACGGGGCGACGCAGGGGCGACGGAGCGACCCGGCGTGCAGGTGCGTCTCTACGCGAATTTATTGGTCTTGCACGACGATGCGGGAGGTGCTTCCGCGCCCTTGCAGCGTTGGGCTGTAGATCGTTTTACGTCCGCTTTGCCGTGGCTCGTGTTGCTCTGGCTGGCGGGCGCGCTCGTGTTGACGCTGCGCCTTGCGGGCGGCTGGGTGTTGACCGAGCGACTCAGGCGTGAACCCGCAACTCCGCTCGCGCGCGACTGGCGGGAGACACTGGCGCGACTCGCGCGGCAGTTGCGGGTTTCACGAACGGTGCGTCTGTGCGAGTCTGCGCTGGTCGAAGTGCCGACCGTGATCGGCTGGTTGCGTCCGGTCATCCTCGTCCCTGCGAGCGCGCTCACGGGTTTGAGCGCGCCGCAACTCGAAGCCCTGCTCGCGCACGAACTGGCGCACATCCGCCGCCACGATTATCTCTTCAATCTCTTGCAGAGCGTGGTGGAGACGCTTCTCTTCTATCACCCGGCGGTGTGGTGGCTCTCCGGGCGCGTGCGCGTCGAGCGCGAGCACGCCTGCGACGACCTCGCCGTACGCACGACGGGCGACGTGCTCGTCTATGCGCGCGCACTGACCACGCTTGAGACTCTGCGCCGCCAGCAGCAGGGCAGGGCGAACGCCCGCACGCTGGCCGTCGCCGCCAACGGAGGTTCACTCATGCAACGCATACAACGTCTGATCAAGACGCAGCCTGCAACGCAGGGTCACTCGTCGCTTGTCGCCTGTCTCGCCATCATCTCGCTTGCGCTGGCAAGCGTCGTTGTGGGCGCGCAAACTTTCAGTTCGCTCCAGAGCAGGGATGCGCGCCCCTCGCAGGGTGATGACGCTGCGGAGAAGAGCGCGAAGGTGAAACGACAGGTGGCGGTCACGTTCGTCAGCCTCCCGGCAGTCGGCACTTACGACAATGCGCGTGCGGAGAAAGAGACGCGCCGCCTGCTCGCGAGCCTCGCCGCCAACAACATCCGCACGGTCGGCTTCGTCAACGAAGCCCAACTTTACAACGAAGACGAAGGCGGCAAGTTAGACGAAGAACGCGCGCGCCTGCTGCAACTCTGGCTCGACGCCGGGCACGAACTCGGCACGCAGACGCGCGACCACACGAGTCTCTACAAGGCTCCGCTCGAAGCGTTTCAGCAGGACGTGTTGCGTGGCGAAGAAGTGACGGGCAGGTTGATGCGCGAGCGCGGGCAGCCTTTGCGTTTCTTCAGTTATCCCTTTCTCAACACGGGGCGGAACCGCGAGACGAAAGAGGCCGCGGAGCGGTTTCTCGCGGGGCGCGGCTACCGCATTCATCAGGTGACGATTGACAACGCCGACTGGCTCTACGGGCGCGTCTATGCGCAGGCGCGCAGGGCGGAGGACGCTGAGACGATGCGGCGCGTCGCCGACGAGTACGTGCCTTACCTGGAGCGCATGTTCGAGTATTACGAAGACCTCTCGCGCGACACGCTCGGCTATGAACTGCCGCAAGTTCTCATGCTCCACGCGCACGCGCTCAACGCGCACAAAATTGACGAACTCATCGCGATGATGAAGCGGCGCGGCTACGAGTTCACCACGCTCGACGCGGCCTTGCAGGACAAAGCCTACGCGCAGCCCACCACCCGCACCGGACCCTGGGGCATCTCATGGCTCGAACGCTGGGCGATGGAGCGCGGGTATAAATTCAAACCCGAACCCCGCATGTCCGACTTCATGCGCCGGTTCGACATCTCGCAGGGCGGGACTGACTATAACAAGCTGCCCAAGTCCGAATAACCGACGCCGCGCCCCAAGCGAAAAGGCTGTCGCTTCGTCCCGGCAGCCTTCTCGCCAAACTTACGCGTACGCGCTCGTCTATACTCTCCAACCGAAATCAATCATCCGATAAGGGGAATTTTTTATGAGTATTCTTGCCCGCAAAGCGTCCCGACTTTTCATCGGTTCAACTTTAATCCTGCTGACGCTCAATTTCGCCGCGCACGCGCAGCCGCCGCGACGTGAGCGTCCGGCGACGAACGCCGCGCGCCGTCAGGTCGCCGTCACGTTCGACGATCTGCCGTT
The DNA here is from genome assembly GCA_036399115.1 of Pyrinomonadaceae bacterium. Taxonomy (GTDB): domain Bacteria; phylum Acidobacteriota; class Blastocatellia; order Pyrinomonadales; family Pyrinomonadaceae; genus JAIVJZ01. The sequence continues at coordinate 7,705 of DASWNS010000367.1, forward strand.
TACGGGCGACGGAGGGAAGACCG
>DASWNS010000368.1:0-22429 GCA_036399115.1 Pyrinomonadaceae bacterium
CGCCCTCGCTCGAATCTTTTCACAACGCGCGCAGCGGAAAGTATCGCTACCTGCGCCTGCCCAACCGCGTCGCCAATCGCGCGATGGCCGTGGCCGAGATCGTAGACATGCGCGAAGTGTTCGAGCGCGAGGGACGACAGCAAGCGCTCTCGCCGCAACTGCTCGACGCTATCGAAGAGACACACGCGCGCGGCGAGCAGTCAATCGTGCTCCTGAATCGTCGCGGCTATTCGAGCTTCGTCCTGTGTCGCTCGTGCGGTGAGCGCATGCAATGCCCTGAGTGCGACGTGACGCTCACGTATCACCAGCGCGAACGCAGCCTCATCTGCCACTACTGCGACCACCGCCGCCGACCGCCGACCGAATGCCCCGCGTGCAAAGGCAAGTACATCTACTTCATCGGCGAAGGCACGGAGCAGATCGAAGAGATCATCAAGGGACGCTTCCCTACGCTGCGCATCGCGCGTCTCGACCGCGACACCACCGCGCGCCGCCACACCTACGAAGAGGCCATCATGCGCTTCGGCTCCGGCGAACTCGACATGCTCGTCGGCACGCAGATGATCGCCAAAGGTCACGACTTCCCGAACGTCACGCTCGTCGGCGTCGTCTCCGTCGATGCGGGACTGGCGATGCCCGACTTTCGCGCGAGCGAGCGCACGTTCCAGTTGATCACGCAGGTGGCGGGTCGCGCCGGTCGCGGCTCACTCGCCGGTCGCGTCTTGATCCAAACTTTTCATCCCGAACATTACGCCCTGCGCCACGCCTGCGCGCAGGATTACGACGCGTTTTACGAAGAGGAGATTCGCTATCGCAGGGACCTGAGCTACCCGCCCTTCGTCTCGCTCGCATCGCTCCTCGTTCACGGCGAAGATTTGACGCGCGTGCAGACGACGGCGACGGAGATCAGGCTTGCGCTCGACCGCGCCAACGCCGAACGCGCCTGTCGTATCCTCGGCCCCGCGCCCGCCCCGCTCGCACGGCTGCGCGGCGAACATCGCTTCCAGATTTTGCTCAAAGCACGCAACCGCACGCGCATGCGTTCGCTCCTCGACCTCGCGCTCGCGGAGGCGGGCGCGTCGCGCAACTGCGATCTGCACAGCGTCAACGTAGAGATCGATCCGGTTAATTTAATGTAGGAGAGGCGCGCGTCCGGAAGTTGAAGCGGCGCTTGAAGCGGAGGTTGAACCGGAAGCGCGCGATTTTGTTGATGAGACTTTCAGAATTAGCCAGCCTGACAAAAGCGTCCATCGAAGGCGCGCCGGAAGACGTAGAGATCACGGGCGGAGCCGGGCTTGACGAGGCCGAAGCCGGACACGTCACCTTCCTCGCCAACCCGCGCTACACACGGCGCATGCAGACGACGCGCGCTTCCGCCATCTATCTCGCGGAGGGCGTCGAAGCGGGCAGGACGGACATCGTAGTCCTGCGCACGCGCGACCCTTATCTCGCCTACACGCGCGCGTTGCGTCTCTTTCATCCCGAACCGGAGTTCGAGTCGTTCATACACCCTTCAGCCATCATCGATCCTTCGGCACGCGTCAGCGAGCGCGTGTGGATCGGCGCGTGCGTCGTCGTCGGGCGCGAGGTCGAGATCGCGGAGGGCGTGCGCCTTTTTCCGCACGTCACGATCTACGACAACGTACGCATCGCCGAAAATTCGACGATTCACTCCGGCGTCGCGCTGCGCGCGGGCACGCAGATCGGGGCGCGTGTCACGATTCATAACAACGTCGTCGTCGGTTCGGACGGCTTCGGGTACGCGAAGGACGAAGAACGCCGCTGGCTCAAGATTCCGCAGACGGGGCGCGTCTGCATTGAAGACGACGTGGAGATCGGCGCGGGCACGACGATTGACTGCGCCTCCGTCGGCGAGACTCGCATCGCGCGCGGCACAAAGATTGACAACCTCGTGCAGATCGGCCACTCGTGTACCGTCGGCGAAGACACGCTGCTCTGCGCACAGGTCGGACTCGCCGGAAGTTCGCACATCGGCAACCGCGTCATACTCGCGGGGCAAGCGGGCGTGGCCGGGCATCTCACCATCGGCGACGACGTGGTGCTCATGGCGAAGAGCGCGACCAGCCACGATGTCCCGGCGGGCAAAGTGCTCTCCGGCATCCCCGCCTTCGACAATCGCGACTGGCTGCGCGCCATCGCCGCCTTCCGCCGCCTCGGCGACATGCAGCGCACCGTGCGACAACTGGAAGCACGCCTCGCCGCGCTCGAAAAATCCGGCGACGACTGACGAATAACGAATTATCGAGCCTCTCTAAGAATTTAAGACTCATAACAGAGACGCGGAGGACGCAGAGCTGGCGCAGAGATCATTCAATTCTCTGCGCCAACTCTGCGTCCTCTGTGTCTCTGCGGTGAATTTTTATCCCTACCGAATCCCAAATTGCACAAAAACCCGCTCACGCTAAATTTTATCTTGACATCCGGGCGGGCTGACGCCGATAATAGGTTTTGAAATTGGATTTCAATTTCGCCGCCAGGTATCGAAATCCAATCGAATCACAGCTATTACTGATACTTCTTAGGAGTCTAAGCCAGTGAAATCCTCGAACCGTGCCGCGACAGCGACCCCGCACGTCCTCCCTTCAAACCGCGAAGATCAACAAGTCGAAGTCGTTATTGAAGAGCGAGACGGGCAGCAGGGCGTCGCGCTTCGTCTCTCCACCTGGACGGAGGGGCTTGGCTGGTGTTGCCAGAAGACCATCCGGCTCGACGGCGAGCAACTTGACGACCTGCACCACGCCATCAGCGTCGCGCGCCATCGCCTGAACCGGCAGCGCGTGGAAGACGGGCAGTTCAGGCCGTCGGCGCAGGTCGTCCAACTTCCGGCCATCGGCTGAGATTTAACCATTATCAACGTAAAAAGGCAGCGCGCTGGATCGTCCAGCGCGCTGCCTTTTTATTTCGGGCGATTCCCTTTTCCGTCTCAGCCGACCTGTTTGAGCGTGATGCGCTCTTTCGTCACGTTGGCCTTTCGCTCGGAGGTCAGTTTCTCCAATTCTTCGACGTGAAGTTGCTCGTTGTAGATGCGCTCTTCGAGTTGGAAGCGCGTCGGGCGGTCTTCTTCGCCGCAGGCTTCCCAGGCCGCCATGTAAGCCTTAAGAGCTTCGCGCTCCATCTCCAAATCCTGCCGTAGCATCTCCGCGAGTTCGGTTGACTGGCGAATCATGGCCGGTTCGACCGTCGGCACGCCGCCAAGCGCGACGATCTTATCGCCGAGCGTGATGGCATGCTCCTGCGATTCCTCGCCCTGCTTGCGAAAATATTTACGATAGACTTCGCGCTCGATGCCCGTCACCAGAAAACTGTGCTGCGTGTACTGTATGACCGCGCCGATTTCCAGACTGAGCGCGCGATTTAACGATTCGATCAAATTTGCGTTTGCCACTGACAAGCCTCCCGCTAAAGTTTCCGCCGAATGTAAAAGTGCTGGCGGATGTTACCGCGCGAAGCTCAAGCTGTCAAGATAACTATTGAAATAGTTAAACTTAACAATGAAATCCATTTTCAGTTGCAAAAATAAGGAGGCGAGTCTCGAATGTAGTTGGCGGGTGCGTTGTGAGTATTGCAGATGGCTTCGATAAAAGCCTGCGATGGCGTTTGGGCGGAAGCGGCGTCGGAAGGCGCGGGCTACGTCACCGAGCCGCCGTCTATGATGACGATCTCGCCGTTCATAAAACTGTTGCGGTCGCTGACCATGAAGGCGGCAAACTCCGCCAGTTCTTCGGGGCGTCCGAGTTCGCCGCGCGGCGACCAACCTTTGTGCATCTCTAACAGGTGCGGCGGGAGCGTGTGTGCGAGTTCGGTGTCGAAGATTCCGGCGGCGATGGCGTTGACGGAGACGTTGAAGTTGGCTGCCTCGCGCGAGAGACACTTCGTAAAACCGATCATCGCGGCCTTCGAGGTGGCGTAATGGACGGAGGTGGGCAGCGAACGGATCGCGCCGATGGAAGTGATGTTGAGAATCGCGCCTTTGCGCTGGCGGATCATCTGTTTGTAGATCGGCTTCGTCACGGCGAAGAGGCTGCCGACGTTGGTATCGATCACTTCGTCCCACGCGCGGTCGGTCGTGGTCGCAAAATTATCGCCCCGGTTGATCGCCGCGTTGTTGACCAGCACATCGACGCCGCCCCACTCCTCCACGAGTTGACGCGTCAGACGCTTCATCCCGACGCGATCCGTGACCGAGACTTTGAAACCGTGCGCGCGTCGCCCGTGAGCCTTGATCTTTTGCGCCATCGTCTCGGCCAGGTCTTCGCGTGTGTGATAGTTGAAAGCAACGTCCGCGCCTTCGCGTGCGAAGATTTCGCACATCGCCGCGCCGATGCCGCGCGTGCCACCGGAGATAAACGCTCGTTTCCCTTCCAGCAAAAGACTCAACTTGGCCGCTCTCCAAAAAAGCCCGCTTCCTTTTTACTCGGAGCGGGCGAGATGTAATGAATGCTGAATTAAAGCCTGAACCGCGTGCGGGCGTCAACCGCGTGCGCGCACGTCAAACTCTCGCGGGCGAGAACTATCCGGCGCGCAACTCAAGCGATGTGCACGTCTGCAACCACGCGCTCCTCTTCCGCCAGCACGGGTGCGGGGATCAGCGCGGTGATCTCTTCCACGATCCGGCGCGTCGAATGCGGGATAGCCAGACCGGCGGTGGCCGTACGCATCGCCGCATAATAGCGCGTGTCTTCGACCATGCGCCGGACAGCAGGCACGATGTCGCTCGTGCGTTTAAGCAGCACGCCTGCGCCGCGCTTCGTCAACATGGTCGCCGCGCCCGCCTCTTGCGGCATCGGTTCGGTCGTCGCGTCGGCAATAATCGGCACGCGGCAAGCGAGGGCTTCGAAGGTCGTCAAACCGCCGAGTTTCGAGATCATCACGTTGGCGGCCTGCATCAGTTGTTCGACGTGTTCGGAATAGCCGATCACTTTCACGGGGAACTTCGCACGCGCTGCGACCAGTTCGGCTTCGGCGCGCAACTCTTTGTTGTTGCCCGCGAGAAAAATGGCCTGCACGTCGAGATCGCCGCGCACGAGTTCGCGGAAAATTTCCGGGATGTTGCCGCCGCCGACCCAGCCCGCGTTGACGAAGACTGTGAACTTCTGCGGGTCGAGTCCGAGCGCGTTGCGCGCGGCCTGCGCGGCGAGTTCGTCCGGCAAATTGAACTTCGGATGCACGGGCATCCCCGAAATCTTGATCCGCTCCGGCGCGACGCCGTAATCGATCAACTGCTGCCGCGCCTCTTCGCTCGCCACGAGATAGAGCCGCACATCGTCGCAAGCCCAACCGCGCCAGAAGCCGTAGCACGGGTCGGTCACAACGGTGACGAGCGGAATCTTATCGGCGAGTTTCAATTCCCTGAGCACGCGCCCGATGGCGTGCTGCGTCAAAGGATGCACGCTGACGACGACGTGCGGACACCAACGCTCGAACAACTCGTGCACGTAGCCGACGCTGCGACGATAGAAAAACTCGCGCGTCTCCGGGCGAAAACGGTTCACCGCCCAGTAGAGATATTTCATCCAGTGCTGTCGGTGACGCAGCACCCAGTTATAAACGTTAACGAGTTTCGCAGAGATCGAATGCGACTCTTCAATCGCGCGCACGACGCGCACCGCGTAAGAGTTTCCCTTGAAAAACTTCTGCAAGCCCGCCGCAATCGCCACAGCCGCCGAGCGATGCCCGCCGCCCGTGTCGGACGAGATGATCAGAATTTTCGGAACTCTTGCACGAAACATAATTTTGAGTTTAAGGGTTTGAGTTCAGAGGTTAGTTAAGAATCAGTTCAGTCCTTCACTGAATCTCTAACCTCTGATCTCCAGCCCTTGCTTTCAGGCTTTAACTGTCAAACCTTCCGCACGCGCTTCGTCGCGCTCGATCTGTTTGCGCGACTTCTTCATCTCGCGTTCGAGACGCTTGATCTGGATCAAGTGTTTCGGGTTGAACGGGAGCGACGGATAGTAACTGTTCGATTCGTGCGTGCAGAAGCAGCCGGACTTCGCTTTCCGGCGTCGCTCCTGCATGGCGGGCGAGAGCCAGAGTTTCTGGAAGTTCCAATCGTAGTCGCGCAAGTTTCCGACGGCGTCGAGATTCTCGCAGGAGGAGACTGTGCCTTCGTCGTAGATGACGCCGCCCGCCGTGCCCGCGTAGCAGGTCATCTGCGCCTGCTGCTCTTCCTGCGCCTTGGCGATGAGGCCGTGCATGTAGATGTCTATGGCGGCTTTGAAGAAACCTGCGTCGCCGCCGTAGTTGTTCTTGATGGCTGACTGGCGCGAATCGGAATCGATCATGTGCGCGAGTTCGGCGTAGCGCGCGTGATCGATGTCGAGTTCCTTCGGGTCGGCTGAAGGCGGACGAATGTAGTTGAAGTTGACCTTGTCTGGCTTCAGGTCGTACTTGAGAAAATCGTACCACTCGAAGATGGTGTCCTGATTCGTGTTCATGAAACAGGTGCACGTCTGGATGTCCAGACGCGGGTACTCGCGCTTGATCTTCTGGAGTTCGCGCGCCGTGTCAATGGCGATGTCCCAGGAGCCGGGCTTCTGGCGAATCTTCTCGTGCTGATCCTTTAGACCGTCGATGCCGAGCGCGACGGCGACGTTCAGGTTCGGGCACTCTTCGAGTATGCGCGTCACGTCGGGCAGAATGCGCTTCTGAATCTGCCCGTTTGACATGAGATAGACCGATTCGAGTTTGTTGTTTTCGTAGAAGGCGCGCACGATCTCCGGCAAATCTTTGCGCGTGAACGGCTCGCCGCCCGCCAGAATCAAGACGCCGAGATTGCCGCCCAAAGTCTCCGAGACGCGCTGGATTTCGTGCGTTTTCATCTGGAGTTTTTTGCGCGGGCGGTCGTTGAGTTCGTCCGTAAAGAAACAGTGCGTGCAGCGCATGTCGCAGACGGAGGTGACGAGAATGTTCAGGAGCACGGGCGCAAACGGCTGTCCGAGCGCGAGTTTCGCGTAACGTTTAAGAAGTTCTTTGGTCGTGTAATCCATTTTATGCCTTCAAAAAAAAACGCGCTTTCAACTCGCGCGGATGACGCGTCGCCCGAACCGCGAAGCGACAGAAGAATGTAACCGCCTGCGCAGCAAAAGGCAAACTTTCCAGTCCGCACGAGCCGCGCCTCGTATCTTTGATGCTAATTTCCGTTCTCACGCTCGCCGCGAACTTTGACGCCGAGGGCGCGCATCCGCCGGTAGAGATGGCTGCGATCCATGCCCATCAGTTCGGCGGCGCGCGTGACGTTGCCTTCGGCTTCGGCGAGTTTGCGCCGGATAAACTCGCGCTGGTGTGCCTCGCTCGCCTCCTTGAAGGAGTTGAAGCGATAGACGGCGACGGGCGGGGCTTCGCCTCCGAGCGGCGGCAGATCGCTCGCGTTGACCTTCGGCTTGCCCGTCATGATCACGACGCGCTCGACCGTGTTTCGCAGTTCGCGGACGTTTCCCGGCCACGTGTAGCTTTGCAAAGCGTCCATCGCTTCGAGTTCGAAACGCTTGGCGGGCTTGCCGTAGGCGGTGGAAAATTTCCGGTTGAAATGCTCGACCAGCAGCGGCACATCTTCGAGCCGGTCGCGCAACGGCGGCACTTCAAACGGAATCACGTTGAGACGATAGAAGAGGTCGGCGCGAAAATTCCCGCGCTCGATCTCGTCTTCCAGACGCTTGTTCGTGGCCGCCACCACGCGCACGTCCACGCGAATTTGCGCGCCGCTCCCGACGGGCGCGAAACGCTGCTCTTCCAGCACGCGCAAAACTTTCGCCTGCGTGCGCGCGCTCATGTCGCCCACTTCGTCCAGAAAGAGCGTCGCGCCGTCGGCCAATTCAAACTTGCCGCGCTTGGCGGCGGTCGCCCCCGTGAACGCGCCTTTGACGTGGCCGAACAGTTCCGACTCGATCAACTCTTCGGGAATGGCCGCGCAGTTGAGTTCGATGAAGGCCGCGCCCGCGCGCCGCGACTGCGCGTAGATGGCACGCGCGACCAACTCCTTGCCCGTCCCCGATTCGCCGTAGACGAGCACGCGCCCGTCCGTCGGCGCGACCGCCGCGATCTGTTTTCGCAGGGCGCGCATCGCCACAGACTCGCCGACCATCGCGTGCTCTTCGTTCATCTCCGCCGCGAGCGTCGCGTTGAGGCGTTCGAGCGCGCGCTGGCGCAGGGCGTTTCGCACAGTCAGAATCGTGCGCTCGATGGAGAGCGGTTTTTCGATGAAGTCGAACGCGCCGAGTTTCGTCGCGCGCACGGCGGTTTCGATGTTGCCGTGGCCGGAGATCATCACGACCGCCGAGTCTGCGCCCGTCGCTGCGAGGCGTGAGAGAGTCTCCAGACCGTCTATGCCCGGCAGCCACACGTCGAGCAGCACGCAACTATAAGCGCGCCGTTCGATGGCTTGCAGGCACTCTTCGCCCGACGCTACGGCATCGACTGTGAAGCCTTCGTCTTCGAGCACGCCGCCGAGCGTCTCGCGGATGCCGCGCTCGTCGTCAACAATGAGAATGGAATCAGACATTAGCTCAACGATGAAGGATGAACGATGAAGGACGAACTGGAAACCGATTCATCGTTCATCGTTCCGCGTTCATCGTTAGGTTTATGCGTTTCATCCGTGACGGGGATTTCGACGAGAAACTTCGCGCCGCGCGGTCGATTGGGTTCGGCGCGGATGCGCCCGCCGTGTTCGTTGATGATGCGTTGGACGATGGCGAGGCCGAGTCCGGTGCCGCGCCCGCGCGTGGAGAAATAAGGTTGAAAGAGACGCGGGAAGTCGGGTCGCTCGATGCCGTGGCCGCTGTCGCCGATCTCTATGAGGAGCATGGCGCGCGCCGGGTCGTGTCCGGTGGCGACGGTGATACGCCGCTCGCCCGTCGCGTCGGTCATCGCTTCGAGCGCGTTGTCGATCAGGTTGACGATGGCGCGGCGCATCTGTTCGGCGTCGAGCAGGCCGGGCGGCAGCGTGCGCGCCAGATGCACGTCGAGGCGCACGTCCTCCAGACGATCTTCGTAGAGCGCGACCGCCTGACGCACCACCTCGTTCAAGTCCGCCGCTTCAAGCCGCGCGTGCGGCAGGCGCGCAAAGCGCGAGAACTCGTCCACCATCGCTTTCAGCCCGGCCACCTCGCGCGTGATCGTCGCAGTGCATTCTTCCACCACTTGCGCCACGCGCGCCTGCTCTACGAGTTCGGGTTCGACAGTGCGGTTCGCGTCGCCGCTTGACGAAACCGCCTCGCCGTTCGACGCATCTTCGTGCGCCGGTTGGCTGCCGTTTCGCATGCGGCGGAAGTTGCGCGCGATGCGTTCGGCTGAGAGTTGAATGGGCGTCAGAGGATTTTTGATCTCGTGCGCCATGCGCCGCGCGACTTCGCTCCACGCGGCGGCGCGCTGTGCGGCCAGAAGTTCGGTCAGGTCTTCGATGACGAGCACGATGCCGCGTGAGGAGCGCGCCCGTGCGCCGCCCTCTGTGAAGTTGCCGAGCGCGGTGGCCGTGAGCGCGACGGGCACGACGCCGCCGTCGATTGATGCGCCGCGCGCCAGTTCCATCTGCCACGCCGCGCGCCCCGTGCGCCGCGCACGCGTCAGCACGCGTTCCAGCACGAGATGATCTTCCATGCTCAACATCTCTTTGAGCGGCGCGCCCGCTGCAGGAGATTCGCCAAGCCGGAGCATAGCCACGGCGGCGGCGTTGATGGTGGTGACGCGGTTCTCTTCGTCCAGAGAGATCACGCCGGTCGAGAGCGATTCGAGCACCGTCTCGATGTAGTTGCGTCGCTCGTCGAGGGCGAGATTTTTTTCGCGCAGTTCGCCCGCTCCCGCTTCGATGCGGCGGCGATTCTCTTCGAGTTGCGCGGTCATCTGGTTGAAGGAGGCGGCGAGGATGGCGAGTTCGTCGTCGGCAATGGCCGTCACGCGATGCGCGAGATTGCCGCGCGCCACTTCGTCCGCCGCTTCTGCCAGCGCGCGAATCGGTGCGCCGATGCCGCGCGCCAGATGAATCGCGCTCCACGTCGCGGCAAACAGCAGGAGCAGCGTCATCAAGCCAATCGTGGACAGACCGAGCGAGCGCACCTTGCGCTGCTCCCGGCGCAACTGCTCGAACGTCTCCGAACCGGCGACGATGCGCTCCAAACTCGTCTTAACGCGGCTCGCACGCGCCGCCACCAGCGCGCGGCCATCAGCCAGCGAGACTTTCGCCACTGTGAACTTATTACTGAACGCGCCGCTCCCGCCCTCAGCCGCGCGCACGCGACTCAACTCCGGTTCCAACTCTCCGGCGCGCGCCGCGAACTGTGGCGCGATTGTCTGCGCGATAACCGACCCGTCCGCTGCAATCAACTGCAACGCGGCGAACTGCCCGCCGTCGCTCCACTGCGCAAGGCTCGCCTGTGCGACGTTCGACGCTGCGCTCTCCGTCGTCGCCGCAGTCGCCGGGTTCTGAGTCGTGGCGGCGTTACCCGGCGCAACGCCCTGTGTAGCTCCGGCAGCTTGCGTGTTGGCGGTTTGCGGCGTCGCTACATTTTGAATCGCGTCTCGCTCAAGTTGCTTTGCGACGAGCGAGGTCTGTTCAAGCAGATGCCGCACCTGCTCGTCCATGTCTTCGCGTTGCGCGTCGCGCGCCACGCGCTGCACGTCTTCGGGCAGGCGTCCGAACCATTTTTCGAGCGAGCGGTTGAGAAAGAAATAGGAGAAGAGCGCCATCACAGTGATCGGCAGGAGGCTCACCGTGATGAAATAGACGACGAGCCGCGTCTTGATCTTCGAGCCGAGTTCGTGCGCGCGCCGCTCCCGGCGCAGTTTCAAAAGGTTGCGCACGAAGATGAAGGCGAAGACGATGAAGGCGACGAAGTTGAGCGACGAGAGCGCGTAGAGCAGCAGCGTGTCGGCGGCGGTGTCGGGCGTGAAGACTTCCCACAGCCCGAAGACCTGCAAGGCGACGAGCACAAAGAGCAGAGACAGCACGAGACTGCCCAGCAGCCACGGCGCGCTGCGTCGTTTCGGCTTCGGCTCGTTCAACTCTTCGGGCGTCGGTGCGTCTGGGTTGCTCATGTTCTGGCTTCGCGGATTTGAAGTTTAACACGCGCCCGCGTGCCGGAGCATGTTTTGCGCCTCAACATTCGGATCGGCTTTCAGTTACAATCGGCGGCGACTTCCGAGACTTCCGAAGCATATCCGGCCACAGACGCTTTCACACGATGACGCCTCTCGACATTTTTCTCAATCGCCACGGGCGACTGCGCAGCGGTTGGCGACTCGCAATCTTCTGCGCCGCCTACTACGCCGCGCTCGCAGCTATCTTCACCACCATCTACGCGGTATTTTTTCTCCTCAAAATCCCCAACGTGGACGCGCGGCTCGCGGGAACGCTCGGCTACATCCTGCAATCCTTCATACTTTTATCGACCGCTCTCGTCGTCGGCTGGGCTTGCGGGCGGCTCTTTGAAGACTTGCCGCTGCGCGCGCTCGGCTGGGCGCGACATCGAGGCTGGCTGCGCGACCTCCTCTTGGGGACGCTTCTCGGCATCGCGTCGCTCATGCTCGCCGCGCTGCTCGCGACCGTGTTTCGCGGCTTTCAGTTCAGCGTCACGCCGACAATTTCAAGTGTCGCGTTCCTGAAGACGTTCTTCGGCTCCGCCGTCATCTTCATCTTCGCGGCGGCGGGGGAAGAGATGTTGTTTCGCGGTTATCCCTTGCAGACGATGATGCGCGCTCTGCCCTTCATCGTCGCCATCCTGCCCTCGTCCGTGCTCTTCGCCTACGTGCATCTCAATAATCCGAACGTCTCCTGGGGCTTCACCTTCATCAACACGACGCTCGCGGGCTTCTGGCTCGCCGTCGCTTACCTGCGCACGCGTAGCCTCTGGTTCCCGCTCGGCCTCCACTGGGCTTGGAACTGGGCGATGGGCGCGCTGCTCGGCCTGCCCGTCAGCGGCATCACGAGTCTGACCCGCGCCCCGCTCTTTCGCGCCACGGACACAGGCCCCGCATGGCTCACCGGCGGCGCATACGGCATCGAGGGCGGCGCGGCCTGCACCGTCGCCCTTATCATCTCGACGATCTTTATCTGGAAGACGGGACTGCTGAAAGCCGACGAAGAGTTGAAGAAGTTTACGGACGGAGAGCAGACCAAAAAAGTGATGAGTGATGAGTGATGAGTAATGAGTTAAAGACAAAGCATCTGTTTTAACTCATTACTCATTACTTATTACTCATCACTCATCACTTTATCCATCACTCATCACTTTTTTAACGTTCGTTAATCGGCACGTACTTCAAGTCGCGTTGGCCGATGTATTCGGCGCGGGGGCGGATGAGTTTGTTGTTCGCGTATTGTTCGAGGACGTGGCCTGTCCAACCGCTGATGCGCGAGACGGCGAAGATGGGCGTGTAGAGTTCGAGCGGAATGCCCATCATGTAATAGGTTGAAGCCGAGTAGAAGTCCACGTTCGGGTACATGCCCTTCTCGCGGTGAATGTACTCCTCGATCTTTCTGGAAATCTCGTACCACTTCGTCTCGCCCTTCGACTCGCCGACCTCCTGCGAGAACTTGCGCAGGTGCGTGGCGCGCGGGTCTTCCGTCTTATAGACGGCGTGGCCGATGCCCATGATCTTCTGCTTCCGCGCGAGCGCGTCGCGGACGAAATCCTCCGCCTTATCAACTTCGCCGATCTGCAAAAGCATCTTCATCACGTTCGTGTTCGCGCCGCCGTGCAGGGGGCCGGAGAGCGCGGCGATGGCCGCCGTCACCGCGCCGTACACGTCTGCAAGCGTGCCGGCGACGACGCGCGCCGTGAACGTCGAAGCGTTGAGTTCATGGTCGGCGTGCAGGATCAAACAGATGTCGAAGATGCGTGCTTCGCGCTCGGTCGGCATCTCGCCCTTGAGCATGTAGAGAAAATTGGTGGCGATGTCGAGTTCGGGGTTGGCAGGGATCGGCTCTTGCCCCTGACGCAGGCGTTCGATGGCGGCGACGAGCACGGGAAACTGCGCCGTGAGCCGCGTCGCAGTGCGCAGCGCGCCCTCGCGCGAGATGTCGCAGCATTCCTTATCGTAGAAGTCGAGCGCGGAGACGGCGGTACGCAGCATGTCCATCGGCTCGGCTTCGCGCGGGAACTGCCGTATCAACTCGATGACCTGCGGGGGCAACTCGTAGTGCTCGCCGATGGCGCGCTTGAACTCATCGAACTCCGTCTGCGTCGGCAGGCGACCATGCCAGAGCAGGTAGACCGTCTCTTCGAAGTTCGAATGCTCGGCCAGATCGTGTATGTCGTAACCCTGATAGATAAGTATGCCCTGCTCGCCGTTCACGTCGCCGATTGACGAACTGGCGGCCACGACGCCGCGCAAGCCCGCCCCGCCCCCTGCGGCGGCAGCAGCAGGAGCAGCGGCGGCAGGCGTGCTCGCTTCCTTCGGTGTCTCGGTGGCAGGCGCGGTGGCGGCTTCCTTCGCGTTTTCCATGATGGGTATCCTTGATTTTGATTAAGTTGAGTCGAAGATAACAAATGGGGTGACAAGTGACAAGTGACGGGTGGCGTGTGAAAAGAGGTGAATCGTAAATCGTAAATCGTAAACAGAAACGACCCGCCCGCTTGCCTCTCGCCGACCGGCGACGCGCAGGATCTTCTTATAATTTCCGACCCGAGACGCGCACGAGTTGGCCGCGCGAGGCATTGAGAAGTTGCGCCGCAGATGCACGGTCAGCCGCGATCTCAAGCAATCCCGCGCTGCCCCAGATGGCAAACAGTTCGCCCGGCGGCGCGCCCGCCGCTTCCGCGTAAAATCTGCGAAACGAACTGATCTCGCGCCCGCCAATCTCCAGCTTCCGGCCTTCCGCGAGTTGCTCATCCGTCAGCTCGCGCCGCGTGATGTTCGTGACGAGATTGCCGAAGCGATCTATGTGAATGATCCGCGCCGACCACGCGCCGTCCCCTTCGCGCAGAGGCGCGAGCGGGGCGAGCCGTCGCATCTCTCCATCAATCAATTCGCCCAACGCGGAGGGCGGCACGTTCCGCGAGAGCGCGCCCGCAACCGGGGCGAAGATGTCGCGCCCATGAAAGGTTGCGCTCACTTGCGTGCGAAAGAAGTTTTCATTCGTCAGATGATAGACGCGTGCGTCCGTTGCGCCCTCGCAGACATAACTGAAGAGGCCGTTGTCGGGTCCGACGAAGAAGTGCCCGTGTGCTGCGATGAGGAGCGGGCGACGCGCGGAGCCGACGCCGGGATCGACGACCGCGACGTGGATCGTCTGCGGCGGAAAACTGCCGTAAGCGGCGAGCAGCGTGAACGCGCCCGCCTCTATGTCATGCGCGGGAATCTCGTGTGTGATGTCAACGATGTGCGCTTGCGGATCGAGCGAGAGAATCACGCCCTTCATCGCGCCGACGAAATAATCGGCAGTGCCGAAATCTGTGAGCAGCGTGATGATTGACATGGGAGAGGAAGTAAGGGGAAAGGTGGAAAGGGGAAAGGAGAAGACGGGCAACGCGGCGCGTGCTTCTTTTCCCTTCCCCTTTAGCCCTTAGCCTTTCACCCTTTCGGCTTATTGGATTCGCGTCTCGGTGGAGGTGCGGATGAGAAGTTCCTGACCGCGTTGGAGGCGGACATCTTTGCCGCGCGAGGTGATCGCGCCGCCCGCGCCGATGCTGCCGCCGATGACCGCGCCGATGGCCGCGCCTTTGCCGCCGCCCGCAATCGCGCCGATGATCGCGCCGATCCCTGCGCCCGCGCCCACTTTCGTCACGTCGTCCTTCGTCGTGCTCTGGCCGCGCACGCCGCCCTCTTCGTCAACTTCGCCGACGTTGCCGGTTGACTGTCCGACCACTTCGATGACCTGCGCGTTGAGGTTCGTGAAGCGACCGTCGGGCAGACTGATCTGTTCGAAGTCGAGTTGCAACTCGCCGGAGCCGCGCACTTTGCCGGGACGCTTGACGCCCTTGACGCGCCCGACGATGCGTGCGCCCTCGTACTGTGCGGGTTCGATGACGCGCGCTTCGAAACGGTCGCCGCGCTGCGTCGCATCGGTCGAGAGGTTCGTCAGCAGTTCGATGCGCATGGTGGTGTCCATGGGCAGATCGAGCGAACCGATCTGGCGCACCGCGCCGCCGCTGGTGCTGTTTGAATCGCTGGCGCGCGGGTCGGGCATCGAGTCGGAAGTGCCGCCCACTTTGTCGTTCACGCCGCGCCCCACGTCGTTAGAGGGCGCTGCGCCGCGCCGCGAGAGTCCGGGCGGCACGACGGAATCGAAGCCCCGCCGGTCGAATCCCGCTGTGTAGCCGCTCTCGAAACCTTGCTGGTAACCGTCGCGGTAATCTTCGCGTGCGCCGTAGGCGGGGATGTAGGCGCGGTCTGCGCTCACGTAATCTTCTTTGTTGCGATAGTCGCGCGCGGCGCGTTCGATTGAATCGCGATAACCCGCCTGGTAGCCGTCGGAATAGCCCGTGCGATAACCGCGTTCGAGCGCGCCGACCTGCTGCACGGCGACGACGGGCGCGTCCGTGTTGTCGCTTGCAGCGGCGCGTGACATAAAGGTCGTGGGGAGCAGGGCGACTGCCAGCGCGAAGGATACGGAGGCGGGCAAAAGGCGTTTGCGAATCTGCATATTTTCTCTCCTTAAAAATTGTTCCGGCAAAAGGGACGCGTCTCGGATAGTCTGCGCGCGCAGCAAACGCATCTCACAACAGGTTTGAAGTTTTCTCTGAAGTTCTCCGCCATTCGGTCTATGCTAACACTTCAAAGAGGCCGCCGTGAACCGGCTTTTTGAAGCCGCTTGACCGCACCCACCTGCGCCGCTAGACTCGGAACCGTCTCGAAGCAGACTACGAAGCGAGCCGCTCGTTCAACTTGCGCCAGCCGTCCGGCGGGAGAGAATTTGCCGACCGGCGCGCAGGGTTGTCAATTGCTTGTGATGTTTGATCGTTAACCGTCAGTTGTCTGTTTTATTTGCCCGTCGCCAGCCGCCCGCTCTCAGTTGTCAGTTTGTGATCTATGCGCCGATGGCTAAAGGTTCAAACTGACGTGTGACGACGGACAAAGAACAATTTTATGCGCAGAGTTTATTTAGACAATAGTGCGACGACGCCGATTGACCCGCGCGTGGTGGAGGCGATGTTGCCGTATCTGACGGAGAAGTTCGGCAACGCTTCGAGCGTGCACTTTTACGGGCAGGAGGCGCGCGTCGCGCTCGACCGCGCGCGGCGTGAAGTGGCGGCTCTGATTAACGCGCGCCCGAACGAGTTGGTCTTTCTCTCCGGCGGCACGGAGGCCAACAACCTCGCCATTCGCGGCATCGCCGAGACAGCCGCCGAACACGGACGGCACATCATCACTTCGCAGATCGAACATTCCGCCGTGCGCGGCGTCTGCGATGCGCTGGAGCGGCGCGGCTGGGAAGTGACGCGCCTGCCCGTCTATGCAGACGGCATCGTGCGGCTCGAAGACGTGCGCGCCGCGCTCCGGCCAGACACAGTGCTCATCACCCTGATGCTCGCCAATAACGAGATCGGCACGATTCAACCCGTCGGCGAAGTCGGCGCGCTCGTCCGTGAGGAACGCGAACAGCGCGGGCGCAAATATCTCTGGCTGCACACGGACGCCGTGCAGGCGGCGGGGCGCACGACGGTTGACGTGGACGCGCTCGGCTGCGACCTGCTCTCGCTCTCCGCGCACAAGCTCAACGCACCGAAAGGCGTGGGCGCGCTCTACGTGCGGCGCAGCGTCCGGCTCACGCCGCAGTCAATCGGCGGCCATCAGGAACGCGAACGGCGCGCGGGCACTGAGTCAGTCCCGCTCATCGTCGCCTTCGGCAAAGCCGCCGCGCTCGCACGCGAAGAACTCGACAGCCGGATCGCACACCTGAGTCGTTTGCGAGATCAATTTGAGCGCGGCGTCGAGGCGTCGGTCGCAGAGATCGTCTTCAACGGCGACAGGGCGCGGCGGCTGCCGCATCTCTCAAACATCTCCTTCCGCTTCATCGAAGGCGAAGGCTTGCTCATCAATCTCGACATGCAGGGCGTCGCCGTCTCCACGGGGTCGGCCTGCTCCTCCGGCTCGCTCGAACCCTCCCCCGTGATCCGCGCCATCGGGCGCGACGACGAACTCGCGCGCGGCTCGATCCGTTTCAGCCTCGGCAAAGAGACGAGCGAAGAAGAGATCGCCTACGTGCTCGAAGTGCTGCCCCGCGCCGTCGAAAACCTGCGCCGCCTTTCGCCGCTCTACCAGCGCGCACTTGCCACGCGCGCCTGCGAAACGACGAACGCCTGAGCCGCAAGTTGCAGGCTCTAAGTTCAAGCTCGGAGTTTGAAACTCTGAGTCTTTAACTTGAAACCCGCGACTTGAAATTTGTTCCCTGATGCCCTACTCCGAGGCTTTCAAAGATCATCTCGCACACCCGCGCAACGGCGGCGAACTCGCCGACGCCGACGCCTCCGCCGAACTAACGAATCCCGCCTGCGGCGACCGCCTCCGTCTCACGCTGCGCATCCGCGACGGGCGCATCAGTGCCGCGCGCTTCCTCGCCTACGGCTGCCCGCCCACGCTCGCCTGCGGCTCCGCGCTCACCGAGATGCTCGAAGCCCTCACCATCGCAGAGGCCGCGGGCATCACCCGCCAACAACTCACACACGCGCTCGGCGGCCTTCCCGCGCGCAAAAGCCACGCCGCCGCACTCGCCATCGAGACGTTGCACGCAGCATTGAACGACCGCCGATTGTTAACGGAATCGAGCGAGTGAAGCCACACGCATTGTCTGTCGTAGCCGACTGCCGCAAGTGATATACTGCGCCCGTCTAGCCTTTGAGTCGTTCGCGAGGTAACTATGTCCCGCCAACCCCAGACTTACATCACGCCCGGCGAATATCTGGCCTTAGAACGCCAGACCGAATATAAGCACGAATATTTCGACGGCGAAATTTTTGCGATGGTCGGAGCCAGCAGAAAGCAGAATTTGATCACGGTCAACATTACCCGCGAGTTGTCGCAGCAGTTAAAGGGGAAACCTTACGAAGTCTATAGCAGCGATATGCGGATCAGGATTCCGAACGCCAACATTTACACCTACGCGGATTTGACGGTGGCGTGCGGCGAGCCGAAATTTGAAGACGCGCAGGTTGACACGCTGCTTAATCCTGTTTTGATCGTCGAAGTCCTCTCCAAATCAACCGCCTCTTATGACCGCAGGCAAAAGTTTGCCTTCTACCGCACCATCGAATCCCTGTCCGATTACATACTCGTCTCACAGGAGAGTTTCCACGTCGAGCAATACACGAAACAAACTGACAATCGCTGGCTGCTCTCGGATTTCCGCTCGATGGAAGATGCGTTGCAGCTAGACTCTGTTCAATGCTCTCTCGCCCTCAGAGAAATTTACGACAAAGTTTCCCTCTCATAATCTCTTCGCACCCGAAACGAAACAGGCGACGCGATCTAGATCGCGTCGCCTGTCGCCTGTCAGGGGGAAACTCTCTTACTGCTGCCGGACTTTCCCCGGCGTCATCATGCGCACGCGACGCGGGTGTGATTCTTCGGCCTTCAAAGTGTAGTCGGAGGGCACTTCGAAGAGCGTGCGCGCCGGTTCGCTGCGGTCGATGTTGGTCAGCCGGTAGTTGGTTTCGCCGAAGCGCGGGTCGCTGTGTTTGGTCATCACGACGGTTTGCAGTTCGGGCGAATACCAACGCTCGGAGACGACGTTGATCGGGCGTTCGTTGCCGAACGTGCCCGCCGGGAACGTGACGGTGGTACGCGTGCCTTCGGCTTCCACGCCTTCGATGTTCTGCTTGCCGAGCGATTCCGTTACCGGCTTCGGCACCGCCACGCGCACCTGGAGGCCGTCGCCCTCCGGCGCGTGTCCCGTTGCGGGCGTGCGCAGGAAGCTAACCTCGGAGGTGGGTGCATCTTCACCCTTCGGGAGCGCGAAGACGAAAGAGATCATGCCCGACACTTTCACCGCGTTGCCGGAGAGTTTGGTCGGGGTAAAACGCCACTCTTTCGCGGCGTCCACGGCAGCCTGCTGCAAGAGCGGGTGGCCGGAGTTGGCCTTCGCGGATTCGACTTCGCCCGCTTCGTTGATGACGATCTGCACGGTCACAGAACCCTGCGCCCCCGCCGCCTTCGCAATCGCCGGATACGTGGGCTGAACTTTCTTGATGGCCTTGCCCGACAAACCGGGGTCGGCAGCCTTCAACGGAGCGGAGGAGACAACCACGTCTGCGCTCCCGCCGCTGCGCACCAAGACCTGCGTGCGCGCTTCGCCGGGCGCGGGATGGAGTTCGTTAACCTCTTCCCTGGTGCGCGTGAAGAAGAACATGTTGGGCATCTTCTGCGCGGTGCGTGTGCGCGGGTTGAGAACGTAGTGTGCGCCCGATACAGGGTCGTTGATGAAGATGGTTTGCGGCGGCTCGTCGGCGGTCGCCCAGGGACCGATGTGATTGAGCGTCTGGTCGCGGCGCGTGCGTCCTTCACTGTCGCGGTAGAGGCTGGCCTTCGAGGTGCGCGTGATGCGGTTGCCGTCGGCCAACGTCTGGACGGATTCGGTGACGGCCTCCGCAGAGTAAGGCGCGCCTTTGACGATCTTGCTGTCGAAGTGCATCTCCGACGACATAAAACTGAAGTTGAAAGAGTTGTTCGGTGCGCCCGGCGCGATGTGCATCTCGAATGGCTCTCCGGACGGCTGGTGCGGCACGAGCACCGCTTCGCGCCCGACGATCACGTCGTGCTCCGGCGTCGGCGGCGGGGCTTGTCGCGTTCTCTGTTGAGTTTGCGCCTGTAGCAACGCGCCCGCGCCGTTGGTCAGTAAAGCAAGCGTGCAAAATAGGGCTGTCAGCCAGCGTCTCTGTAACATCATTTTCATCATCCTTATCCTTTCCAGATTATCGCCGGTTTGTTCCGGGCGTGCGTCGCTCCGACGGCGACGCATCTCTCAATCCTTCAACTTCAAACTACAGGCTCGCGCGCTCAGCGCTCAAAACGGATGGCGCGTGCCAGCCCGTCGCCGCCCAGAAGCACGTCGGCCTTGACCGGCTCGTTGCCGCGCTCTGCATTCAGAGGCAATCCGAGCGACGCGAGCGCGGCGCGCGGCACCTGCACTCGCACCAACTGCCCGCTCTCAAGCGGCGGCGCGGCGGGCGCGTCGGCGACGAGTGAAATAAAGTCCGTCACGCTCTCCGCTTCGCCGGGTTTCGCCGCGCCGTTCAAGGCCATCTCTCCTTCGACGCCCGGCTCGATAATCGCGTGGCCGCCGTCAATCACGTGCTGCGCTTTGATCATGGTCGGCACGCGTCGTTGACGGCTCGCAACCTTGACGTTCGTGCGCGGAGATTGGACGCCTTTAAACGCGTCCGGCATCGCGCGCTCCGGCGTCGGCTTCGCTTCAATTGAAGGCGCGCTTGAAGGCGCAGGCGACGGCGAAGCGGCAAGCGTTAACTCTCTGTCCGGCGGTGACGCTTTACCGGCAACCGTCTGCCGGTTCGTCGCCAGCGGTTGCGGCGTGGGCGGCGCGGTCTGTGTGAAGCGTAGATATAGCGTGGCGAGGACGACGAGCACGAGAGAGGCTGCGATGGCGGCTGTCGCGTTAAAGACGGAGCGGCGCGAAAAGCGACTCGCGTCGGGCGTAGTTCTCGCATCGCGCGTAAGCTGCGAGACGGGCGCAGGCGTGGAGGCGACGGTCGCTGTCGCCGGTGCGTGTCGTTGCGGGAGGCTTTCATGGAAAGCAGCCAACAGTTTCGCTTCGACGCGTGCGGGCGCGCTCAAATCTTCTATGTCTTGCGCGACGGCGCGCAGCGCACCCGTCAAACTCTGCTCCTGCGCCAGACGCGCGGCGCACGCCTGACAACTTTCAGCGTGGCGCACTGCGCCGTCGCGCGATGCGGCATCCATCATCTGCCCGCGCGCCACTTCAACGATGAACGATGTGAATTGCTGACAGTTCATGCGAAACACCTTAGCGGATCAAAATCTTCGGCGACGCCCGCCTCCCGTCGCTGCACCTCGCGCAAACGCTCGCAGAGCAGAGCGCGTGCGCGGTGCAGCCGCGAACGCACCGTGCCGACCGCGCAATTCAACGCGGCAGCCGCCTCCGCATAACTCATCTCGTGCAGTTCGCACAACACGACCACTTCACGATAATGCGCGGGCAGAGCCAACACGGCCTGCTGCACGGCTTCGATCAACTCGTGGCGCGTGAGTTCGGCGAGCGGGTCGTGCCCGGTCGTCGCCGGATGCTGCGTCGCCGTCGCCGCGCCCCCGTCCTCCGCCGTCTCTTCGACGAGTGCCACGAAATGCCTCTCCTTCTCCAAACGCCGCAAGACCTGATTGCGCGCGATGCCGTAGAGATACGCGGCGAGCGTGCCGCGCGACGCATCGAAAATCTGCGCTTCGCGGCGAACGAGCGTCATAAAAACTTCCTGCGTGACATCCTCCGCGATCCCCTCGGAGCCGCACATTTGCAGCGCGAAACGATAGATGCCCGCCTGCCGCCTGCGATAGAGCGCGGTGAAAGCGTCCGCATCTCCGGCCAGAATTAGCCGCAACAGTTCTTCATCGCTGTGCTCAGGAGAGGCTTTCATCTTCAATCGCGGGACGCTCTATCCTTGCTCGTCACACGTAATTCGCCCGGCGCGGCGAAAAAGTTCCACAAAGTCGGACGGGGCGATTGAATACTTCGGGGCGGCTCGAATGTGGGCGGGGCGCGTCGCCGTTCTTTAACACGCGATGCGTTCGCGGAAGTTCTTCAGCGAGACTGAAAACTCGTGTGCAGTTGCAACTTTCCCCTGCTCAGCGCGGAGTTGGCGAGTTTGAGTTGGACAACTGAGGGCTTCCCCGTGTTTGTCGTGTTGCCGGGCGTGTAGCCGAGCACGTATTCGGGCATTTGCAGTTCGCGGTTGAGAGCGGCGGCGGTTGTGGCAAACTCCGACGTTTTTTTGGGGAAGACGGCGCGGCCTCCCGTCTCGCGCGCGAGCGTTTCGAGCAACTCGCGCGACTTCCTGCGCCCACCCTTCACCTGACGGAAAGCGTCGTCGCTCAACGCGCCCGTGAGGCCGAAGATGAACACATGGACGTGTTGACGACGCAGCAAAGTTAACAACTCGTCGAGCTTTGAACGCGGGTCGCGCTCGCCGCCGTCCGTGATAACGACGAGCGCGCGATGGCGCGACTCGCCGGGCGTGCGCGTCGTCAGGGTTTCCGCCGTAACGTAGAGGGCTTCGAGCAGAGCCGTCTCGCCGCCCTCCAAATACATCTCGTCGAGCGCGGCGGCGAGCATGTTTTTACTCCCCGTGAAGTTTTGCAGCAACTCGATCTTGTCGCGGCTGACGAAACGCACGATTGACATTTCATCCTGCGGCCTCATGCCCGCGACTATCGCCCCGCCCGCCTTGAGCACGTCGTCGAACATCGTGCGCAGGGAGCCGCTGTTATCAACCAGCAGGGTGTAGCTGAG
>DASWNS010000369.1:0-1660 GCA_036399115.1 Pyrinomonadaceae bacterium
GCGCGGAGATGGGCGCATAGGCGCGCTTCAAAATGTTGTCCACGCCGGAGGCGAGCAGGCGATTATAGAGATTCGGATTGCGTTGCCACATCCGCACCTCTTCGAGTTCGAGCAACTCCGCGCGCGCGTGCGATTGCAGCACCAGATAATCGTAGCGCGCCTCTGCCGACAGCCGCGCTTCCGGCACGCGCGCAAGCGACGCGAGCGCGCCGCGCAAACGCCGCGTCTCACGCGCCAGCGTTGCGGCGTCGCGCGCTTCGAGCAGGCCGTCGAACTCATGCACGCCGAGCGCGGTAGCCTCCGAAGGATAGAAAGCGAAGTAGCCGCGCAGATACTCGTTCGCGATCTGCGCCAGACGCGCATCCTGCTGCGATGCAGACGCGTTCACGCGCGACACAGACGGCGGCTGCAACACACGGCGCGGGCGACGCCTCTGCGCCGAAGTTTCGACGGGCAGCACGAGTTGAAACCCGGCCAGCGCGACGGCGACGAAGGGCACGAATCGCGCACGGAGTTTGAGCAGCAAAGCCAAGAGACTGCACCTCATAATGTTAGAAAGTGAAACAAACGAAGTTCGCCTATGCGTGGAGAGACACGCGCGAGATTATCACAAAACCGGCGCGGGCAGAGGCAAAAGAGAGCGAAGCTGAAAGCGTGATGACCGGGAGGGTCGCACACATAACACGCCCGAAGAGAGTCCGACGCGGCGACCCTCCCGGTCAGCAGTAGTTCGACGCTTCGTGAATTTGGGAAAAGATTGACTCGCTCGGCAGCAAAGTCTATAAGTGAGTCCGCATCGTCGCGCCTCTTTCATCAACCTCACCGCACGGACGAAGGGGATACTCACAACCATGACCAGACGATCTACCACCTTACGCCGCACCTTATTGCTTTTCTGCGTTTGCGCTCTTACTTTCGGCGGCTTGGGCGCGGCTCCGCTCGAATTAACCGGCGCGAGGAACCGGCAACAGATATTCCGCCGTGTACATCTTGGGGCGGCGACGATGTCTCCAACCACGATTCCCGCCGACGGCACTGCATTAGCAACCCTCACTGTATCGGTGGCGACATCGACAGGTGTTCGTGAAGGAACCGTGGCAGTAGTTGATTTAACTGAAGATAGTAATCTGAACGGCGTTTCTTACAGTGTATCGGGCGGCAACAGAAACAATGGTCGGACGTGGGATGTCATACTCAGGGGCGGAGGGGTTAGTGAAACTATTAGGTATACGATAAGGGGAGATGCGACCAGCCCCATCGGCTCAATGCAGTTCAGAGTGAATCTCAGGTCGGCGACGAATCCGCCGAACACCCCGCCGCCAGCCGCCACTATGGAGCCACCGGCCACGCTCACGGCGACG
Source organism: Pyrinomonadaceae bacterium (assembly GCA_036399115.1). Taxonomy (GTDB): domain Bacteria; phylum Acidobacteriota; class Blastocatellia; order Pyrinomonadales; family Pyrinomonadaceae; genus JAIVJZ01. Next base: position 1,362 of record DASWNS010000369.1, read on the forward strand.
CTGATGTTCCAGAGGCCGCCCGGCAGCGGCGGAGGCAGCGGGACTGAAAACGAGTGCCCGCCGGACGATTTCAACGGGGATATTTATTACTCGACCTGCACCCCCATCATCGTAGACGTGCTCGACAACGGCTTCGACCTGACGAACGCGGCAGGCGGCGTGGACTTCGACATTAACAGCGACGGCGTCAAGGGTCGCGTCTCGTGGACGGCGGGCGGCTCGGATGACGCCTTGCTCGCCCTCGACGGCAACGGCGACGGGCTGATCACGCTCGGCGCGGAATTGTTCGGCTACTGGTC
>DASWNS010000370.1:0-1606 GCA_036399115.1 Pyrinomonadaceae bacterium
GAAAGAGACAGACTGGCAAGGCCGCATCTTCAATCGCTTCTCTTCCCGGCTCTCCTCCTTCTCAATCTTTATCGCTCTGATCACGCTCGGCCTCGCGCTCGCCGTCCCGCACGCGAACGCGCAGAAGAGGCAGCGGAAGCCGATGCCGAAAGCCGTTACCGCCGCGCCCGTCGCGGCGACCAAAGCAGGCACGAAGACTCCGGCGAACGCGGCGACGAAAGCGAAGCCGCCCGTCGTCGCCGCTAGATCAATCACGTTGAAGAGTGAACCGAAGGCCGTCGTCTGGTTTGATGAAGTGAGGCGCGGCACGACGGACGAGGCGGGCGCGTTCGAGATCGGGAAAGTTTCGCCGGGACGCCACACCTTGCGCGTGCGCGCCGCAGGGTTCGCCGAACGCACGCTCTCGCTGCTGCCTGCGCAACGCGGCACGATCCTCGTCCCGCTCACGCCCACGACTGACGAAGCCGAACTCGCCTTTCAACAGGCCGAAACCGCGCGCGAGCGTGCGACGAGCGACGAAGCGCGCCGCGAGTCCGCCGAGTTTTATCGCCGCGCGCTCAAGTTGCGTCCGCGTTTCGCGGCGGCGCACACCGGCCTCGCACGAGTCCTGCTCGATCTGAACGATTACGATGGCGCGCTCGATGAAGTTGAAGAGGCGCGGCGTCTGCGCCCGGCGTCTGCGGAAGCCTCCGTGGTTGAAGGGCGTATCCTGCGCGCTCTGGCACAGAACGACGAAGCCGTCGCGGCTTACGAACGCGCCCTCCGCGAGGCGCGCGGCTTTCAACCCGAAGCCCACACCGGACTCGGCATCATCTACGAAGAGGAAGGCAAGTATGAGGAAGCGGCGGCGGCCTTTCGCAAAGCCATCGCGCAACTCTCCGACACCGAACCCGTCCTCTACGAGTTGATCGGCAGAACCTACGAGCGTCTGGAGAAGTACAGAGAAGCCGTCGCGGCTTACGAGAAATACCTGTCACTCGCCCCGAACGGCAAACTCGCCCCGGCCATCGAATCCGTCATCGAACAACTCCGCAAGCAGGCCGCCGAACAGGACGCGCCGCCGCCCGTCAACTAGAGCTAACTACCAACCGAAGCGACGCATCAACTAGGACAGGCGAGCCGCGCCCGCTTCATCGCCGCCCGGCGCGAGTTTGCCGAACACCGCGCGCCCGATGAGCGCGGTAATGGTTCCCAGAATCGGCCCCGCGATGAATCCGCCTGCGCGCGTCGCCAGAGCCTTCGCCATCGGCGCGGTCGTCCCTTCGGGGATGTTCAACGCGTCCCAATGACGGAAATAGGTGTCGAGGTCTGCCGCGTAGGTGATGAGCGTGGCGAAGAAGATCAGTATTTGCGAGAACAGGCCGAGCGTGACGCCGATGAGGATCGTGCCCACCCAGTTGAAGTTGCCCACGCGCTTCGACATCGCGCCGTAGATGAGCGCGCTGATGATCGTCAGGCCGAGGATGGAGAGCATCGCGTTGCCGCGCGGCGCGTAAGGGATACCCAGCAATCCGAGGGAGAAACGGCCAATCGTCCAGATGACGAGTAAGACCAAAGGCAGGCGCACGAAGCGCAGGACACGTAGGAACATTTGGGGGAAGCACCT
>DASWNS010000371.1:0-7019 GCA_036399115.1 Pyrinomonadaceae bacterium
CGTAAGTTGATAAGTTGCTGATGTGGAAGCGGTTTATATGAAAGTCTCCGCACAGGAAGAGTACGGGCTGCGTTGCCTTTTGCAACTCGCGACGCTCGGCGAGGGCGAATACATGACGCTCACGCAGATGGCCGAGCGCGAGGGCATTTCCGTGGCAAACGCGGGCAAGTTGCTCTGGATTTTAAGCAAAGCCGGACTCGTAAATTCGATTCGCGGCACGAAGGGCGGGTATCGTCTGGCGCGTCCGGCGTCCGATATTCACCTCGACGAGATCATCAAGGTGCTCGACGAAGACGTGCTGGCGAGCCACTGCAACAGCTACACGGGCATCCTCGATGCCTGCGTCCACACGGGCAACTGCGGCATCCGCCCGGTAATCGTCGGCCTGCACGACATCGTGCAGAAAGCTATGGCGAGCATCACGCTCGCGCAGTTGCTCGGAACCGAGTCGAACGTGGAGACGACCCTGCACCAGATAAGCGCGCGCGCGCGACAGACGACGCACCGCGAGGCTTAAGACGAAGGGCGGAAACGGCGCATGGCCGGATTAGAAGTTCAAAGGGTAGAGAAGAGATAAAGATGAGCACAATCGAACTGCTGACCAACAAAGAATACAAGTACGGTTTTGTGACCGACATCGAATCGGACATGATTCCGCGCGGTTTGAGCGAAGACACGATCCGTCTCATCTCCGCGAAGAAGAACGAGCCGGAGTTCATGCTTGAGTTTCGCCTCAAAGCCTATCGCCACTGGCTGAAGATGGAAGAGCCGAAGCACTGGCCGAACATCACCTATCCGTCCGTAGATTATCAGGACATCATCTATTACAGCGCGCCCAAGCAGAAGGCCGTCAAGGCGAGCATGGATGAAGTTGACCCGGAGTTGATCCGCACCTTTGAGAAACTCGGCATCCCTCTGACCGAGCAGAAACAACTGGCGGGAGTCGCCGTGGATGCGGTCTTCGATTCGGTTTCCGTGGCGACGACTTACAAAGAGAAACTCAAGAAGCACGGCGTCATCTTCTGTTCGTTTTCGGAAGCGGTGCTCGAATATCCCGACATCATCAAGAAATACCTGGGCACGGTCGTCCCGACGAACGACAACTACTTCGCGGCTCTCAACAGCGCGGTCTTCACCGACGGCTCTTTCGTCTTTATTCCGAAGGGCGTGCGCTGCCCGATGGAGTTGTCCACCTATTTCCGCATCAACAATTCCGAGTCCGGCCAGTTTGAGCGCACGCTGATCATCGCGGAAGAGAACTCGCACGTCTCCTATCTCGAAGGCTGCACCGCGCCGAAGTTCGACAAGAACCAGTTGCACGCGGCGGTCGTCGAACTCGTCGCTTTAGATGACGCGGAGATCAAGTATTCGACGGTGCAGAACTGGTACGCGGGCGACGAAGAGGGCAGGGGCGGCATTTACAATTTCGTGACGAAGCGCGGCGCGTGTCGCGGGCGCAACTCGAAGATCTCCTGGACGCAGGTTGAAACCGGATCGGCCATCACTTGGAAATATCCTTCCTGCATCTTGCAGGGCGACAATTCCATCGGCGAGTTCTATTCGGTCGCACTCACGAATCACGCGCAGCAAGCCGACACGGGCACGAAGATGATCCACATCGGGAAGAACACGCGCTCGAACATCGTCTCGAAAGGCATCTCGGCGGGAAGGTCGAATAACAGTTATCGCGGCCTCGTCAAAGTGCTGGCCGGGGCGGAGGGCGCGCGCAACTATACGCAGTGTGATTCCTTGCTCATCGGCGACAAGTGCGGCGCGAACACGTTTCCCTACATCGAGGTGTCGAACAACACGGCGAAGGTGGAGCACGAAGCGACCACTTCACGCATCAGCGAAGAGCAGTTGTTTTATCTCATGCAGCGCGGCATCTCGCAGGAAGACGCCGTCTCGCTCATCATCAACGGCTTCTGCAAGGATGTCTTCCGCGAACTGCCGATGGAATTCGCTGTCGAAGCGCAACGCCTGCTCGGTATGAAACTGGAAGGCAGCGTCGGATAAAACTGTGACGAGTGACAGGTGACAAGTGACGAGATAAAGAGAGAGCTTTTGTTTTAGCTTGTCACTTGTCACTGTCTGCTTGTCACACTCCGAAGGAGTAAATAGTGTTAGAGATTCGTGATTTACATGCAAAGGTCGAGGGCAAGGAAATCTTGCGGGGCGTGAGCCTGTCGGTGAAGCGCGGCGAGGTGCATGCCATCATGGGGCCGAACGGCTCCGGGAAATCGACGCTCGCCAAAGTGCTCGCGGGGCATCCGTCTTATGAAGTGACGGGGGGCGAAGTCTTGTTCGACGGCAAAAACCTGCTCGAACTCGCACCCGACGAGCGCGCACGCGACGGCGTCTTCCTCGCGTTTCAATATCCGGTGGAGATACCGGGCGTGTCCAACGCGCAATTTTTGCGTCTGGCCTACAACGAGAAGCGCAAGCACCTCGGCGAAGAGGAACTCGACCCGCTGGAGTTCAAGGACTTGCTGAAAGAGCGCGCGAAGATCGTGGAGATGGATGCGGGGCTGATGTCGCGTTCGGTCAATGAAGGCTTCTCCGGCGGCGAGAAGAAGCGCAACGAGATTTTGCAGATGGCCGTGCTCGAACCGAAATTGGCCGTGCTCGACGAAACCGATTCCGGCCTCGACATAGACGCCCTGCGCATCGTCTCCGAAGGCGTCAACAAACTGCGCAACGCCGACAACGCCATCGTGCTCGTCACGCACTATCAACGCCTGCTCAACTACATCGTGCCCGACTTCGTGCACGTGCTCTACAAGGGACGCATCGTGCGTTCCGGCGGCAAAGAGTTGGCGCTCGCGCTCGAAGAGAAGGGCTACGATTGGATCAAGGATGAAGCGGGGGCAGCCAGCCAGCAGTCTGCCACCAGCGCATAGACGCGCGTGCGCAAACTTTTAGATTGATGAGACGAAAGCTCGAAGAGAATGATGGTACAAGCGACTAAAGAGAAGAGTTTATACAGGGCTGCCTTTGAGACGATGCAGGCCGGAGACAGGCGTGCGCTGCCCGCCTGGGTGCTGCGCCTGCGCGAGTCTGCGCTGGAACGATTTGAGCAACTCAACTTCCCGACGACCGACGTTGAGGATTGGAAGTATACGAACGTCGCTCCCATCTCAAAGGGCGGCTTCGCGCCGGTCGCGCCGGATTCGCGTAGCGAAGTGAGCGCGGAGATGCTGGCGAATTTCATCGCTCCCGAAGCGTCGAGCCGTCTGGTCTTCGTCAACGGAGTACACCGCGCGGAGCTTTCGTCCGTCGAAAATTTACCGGCGGGCGTCGTGGTCGCAAATTTAGCGGAAGCCTTAACGGGCGAGCACGAATTCGACATGCGCTCGCATCTCGCGCGCCCGTCCGAGACGGAAAACGACGGGTTTAACGCGCTGAACGCAGCATTCCTCGGCACGAGCGGCGCGCTCATCTACCTGCCGAAAGGCGCGCAGGTGGCTGCGCCGATTCAACTGTTGTTTATCGCAGAGGACGCGTCACAGCCTCCGGCCATCTTTCCGCGCGTGCTCGTCGTTGCCGGGCGCGAAAGCGCGGCCACCATCATCGAAAGCTACGCATCGCTCGGAGAGTCCGCTTCATTCACAAACGCCGTAGTCGAAGTTTTCGTGGGAGAGAACGCGCGCCTGACGCACTACAAAGTGCAGCGCGAAAACGAGCGTTCATTTCACATCGCGACGACCAGTGCGGAACTCGAAAGAAGCGGCGTCTATGATCTGACGACGATCACTCTGGGCGCGCAGCTTTCGCGGCACGGACTCAACCTCCGGCTCGCGCATGAAGGCGCGGAATGTTGGGCGGACGGACTCTATCTCGTCGGCACAGGCCAGCACGCCGACACGCATTCCCTGATCGATCACGCCAGCCCGCACTGCACCAGCCATCAACTTTACAAAGGCATCCTCGACGGTAAATCGCGCGCCGTCTTTAACGGCAAAGTCTTTGTGCACCGCGATGCGCAGAAGACAGACGCCATGCAGTCGAACAAGAACCTGCTGCTCTCCAACGAAGCGCGCGTGGATACCAAGCCGCAGTTGGAGATTTTCGCCGACGACGTGAAGTGCGCGCACGGAGCAACTGTCGGGCAGCTTGAAGAAGAGGAACTTTTTTATCTCATCAGTCGCGGTCTGCACACAGACCTCGCGCGCAATTTGTTGACCTATGGTTTCGCGGAAGAGTTGGTTGAGAAGATCAAGATCGAGTCGATCAAGCAGCAACTCGACGAGGCCATTTTGAATCGCCTGCACGCGCGGCTCGAAGTATAACTTCAGACTTAAATATTGCGACTTGGGACTCTTAAAAAATTATGATTGCCACAGAGAAATCTATGTCGGGTGAGACGGGAGCAGGCGGAGAGGACGCGGCGCAGACGGTGTCGGCGTGGGATGTGGCGCGAATTCGTGAAGATTTTCCGGTGCTGCGTCAGACCGTCAACGGCAAACCGCTCGTCTATCTCGATAACGCCGCTTCTTCACAAGTGCCGCAAGTCGTGATTGATCGCGGCAGCCGTTATCTGCGTGAAGAACACTCAAACATCCACCGGGGCGTGCATTACCTGAGCCAGCGCGCGACGAGCGCTTACGAAGGGGCACGCGAGAAGGTGCGCGGCTTCATCAACGCACGCGAGTCGCGTGAGTGCATCTTCGTGCGCGGCTGCACGGAAGGCATCAATCTGGTGATGCACGGTTACGGGCGCAAGTTCGTCACAGAGGGCGACGAGATCATCGTCTCTGCGATGGAGCACCACGCGAACATCGTCCCCTGGCAGATGCTCTGCGAAGAGAAGGGCGCGCATCTGCGTGTCATTCCGATGAACGACGCGGGCGAGTTGCTGCTCGACGATTATGAAGCCTTGTTGAACGAACGCACGAAACTCGTCGCCGTGATGCACGTCTCAAACGCACTCGGCACGATCAACCCCATCAAAGAGATCGTCGCACGCGCACACAAGCAGGGCGTGCCCGTCCTCGTCGATGGGGCGCAGGGCGCGCCGCACCTCAAGATCGACGTGCAGGATTTAGATGCGGACTTCTACATCATCTCCGGTCATAAAATGTTTGCGCCGACGGGCAGCGGCGTCGTCTACGGCAAGGCGGAGATGCTGGAACGGATGAACCCTTTCCTCGGCGGCGGCGACATGATTCGTACCGTCACTTTCGAAAAGACGACTTACGCGGGCTTGCCGAACAAGTTTGAAGCGGGCACGCCTGCCATCGCCTCGCAGATCGGACTGGGCGCGGCGATAGATTATTTGAACGGAATTGACCGCGCCGCCGCACACGCATACGAGCAGGAGTTGCTCGCCTATGCGAGCGAAAAACTTACTGCTATCGAAGGCGTGCGCCTGGTCGGCACGGCGCGCGAGAAAGTGGGCGCGCTCTCGTTCGTCATCGAAGATGTGCACCCGCACGATGTCGGCACGATACTGGATCAGGAAGGTATCGCGATCCGCGCCGGGCACCATTGCGCTCAGCCTGTGATGAAGCGTTTCAACGTCCCGGCTACCGCACGCGCATCCTTCTCTTTCTACAACACGAAGGAAGAGGTCGATACGCTCGTGCATGCCGTGCAGAAAGTAATCGAGGTGTTTAGTTAAAGTGTCAGAACTGAGCGAGCTATATCAACAGGTCATTCTCGACCACAATAAGAAGCCGCGCAACTTCAAGAAATTGGAGACGGCCAACCGTCAGGCCGAAGGCTTCAACCCGCTCTGCGGCGACCAGTTGAACGTCTACCTGCAACTCGAAGACGAGCGCATTACGGATGTCAGCTTCGAAGGTTCGGGCTGCGCCATCTCAAAAGCCTCCGCGAGCATGATGACGCAGAGCGTAAAAGGGAAGACGCGCGAGGAGGCGGAGACGCTCTTTCAGGAATTTCATCAGATGGTGACGGGCGCACTCGACGAAGAGGCGACGCCGAATAGTCTCGGGCGTCTGACGATCTTTGCGGGCGTGCGCGAGTTTCCTGCACGCGTCAAATGCGCGAGCCTCTCCTGGCACACGATGCATGCCGCGCTGGCCGGAGAAGAAATTGTGACGACGGAGAATCTGGGGCCGGACATCACCTCGGAGCAAATTTCAGCCTAAAGAGATAAGTGCCCTTGCGTTGCAGCACGAGGCTCTACATAGTTCGTCGCTAAGCTATCCAAGTTTCCTCACCTCATCTTTAATCCCAAATGCCTCTCTCCTGAACGCACGGAAAAGCCTGTGTGATCGGTTTGCACGCCCGGCTGCTTTGCGTGATTGGCGGGGCGTCAGGCAGGGAAGGAGTAAGTCTGGATGTATTGAGGCGGCGACGCTTCCAGGAGGGGGCGTCCGTCGGCTTCGAGCCAAGCGTGCCCTGCGAGGAGCGACTCTTTTTCTTTGCGCAGGCCGAAGACGATGCGCGTCTCGGTGCCATTGAGCGCGAGATAACGATGCAGGACAGGCGCGCGTTTCCAACAGGTCGGCGTGAAGCACAGGACGTTCAGGCCGAGCAGTGCATCGACTAACTGCGCCAATCTCTGTTGAGTAATCCTGCTGTTCTTTGGCTTTTGGCTGCGTCCGCTGGCGGCGACGAGAGAGAGAACTCGCGGGAGCGGGAGAAATTTAATGAGAAGCGAAAGCAGCACGATCCACGTCGCCATGCGCAGAAGCAAGAAGGCTTCGAGCGGCCTGCGCTTGAGGAATCGTCCTGCACGGCGCACCGTTCCTGTCCGCTGCATCCAAAAGTTTCTATTTTCAATCGGCATCAGAGCTTAATCCATTACTTGAGCCGCCACCGCTCTTCTTTAAGAAGATAATAAGTTTAGATGCGAAGCTGTTTGTTGTTACTGCAAGAAATGGCGTCTCTACGGTTCAGCCGGAAGGCGACAAAGTTTACGAAAAAGGTTCTTAATGCCCCACCGCTTGCGGTGGGGATGAATGAACCATCTTGGGGGCGGGTTCGATGCCCGCGCACAAGATAGCTGATGTTGATAGAATGCGCGCATGGTCTTTAGGAGAGCTGCGCACGCC
>DASWNS010000372.1:0-2561 GCA_036399115.1 Pyrinomonadaceae bacterium
AATAGTTTGTTCGGCTCTGTGTATGACCAGACGGCATCGTCCAGCTTTGTCGTCTGGCCTACGTCCGGCACGTAAGGCATCGCGGGGAGACGGTCGCCGAGCGTGAAGGTCGTCGGGTTAAAATCGTAGATGTCGCCCTGATGCGGAGCCAGCGGGTTGACGACGAGGATTTTCGTGTTGTTCTGATTGAACGTCGGCCAGTAACTATAGCTCGTGCCCGCGCCGCCGGGCGCAGTAGTCTCGTTGGTGACCCTCATGATCTTCGTGCCGAAGACCGGGTCGCAGAACGTCCCGCCCGCTGCCGTCGGGAGCGTCGGCGGGGGCGGCTCGTTAAACGTCGTAGGGTTCTGGGGCGTGCAGATGGTCTGTGCCGTCACCGGAGCGGCGGACAGCATCAAGAGCGACAGGCAGACGAACAAGAAGATCGTCCGGTTTTTGGGGCGTACTGAAGTGAGGCTCATCCTCTGTTGACGTGTTTTCATGATTAAACCTTCCCTGTTGAAGAGTGTGAGAGTAGCGGTCTACGACGTGTTCTTCCTGTTAAAGCGGGTTGGGCTTTAGCGGGCGTTAACGTCCGGGGTTATCGAGTTAGCGGGAGGAAACGGGAGTGAGCCGGAGTCTATCACGACGCCTGAGAGGTGTCCATCGTTGCCCTACACGCGGCTGGAGTCAGTTGCGATTGATCCCGTTTGCGCGGGATTGGCGCAGAGAGAGAGAGAGAGAGAGAGAGAGTGTGGAGGCGCGTGCGCGTTGGCTGCGCCTCCTCCACGTCTGCGGCGGTGAGGTTTAATTTTTAAGTCGCGCGGTGGTGAGGCGCGCTAAAAGGCTGCGATGATGGCTTCGGCAAACTCCATCGTCCCGGCGTGGCCGCCGATGTCGCGCGTGCGCACTTTGCCCTCGGTGAAAACTTTGAGCATCGCCCCCTCGATCTTCTGCGCCGCGTCGCGTTCGCCGAGGTGGCGCAGCATCAGGAGGCCGGATTGGAGCAGCGCGGTCGGGTTGGCGATGCCTTGACCGGCGATGTCGGGCGCGCTGCCGTGGACGGCCTCGAAGACCGCGCCGCGCTCGCCGATGTTCGCTCCGGGCACGAGTCCGAGTCCGCCGATGAGTCCGGCGCAGAGGTCGGAGACGATGTCGCCGTAGAGATTTTCGAGCAGCATGATGTCGAACTGTTCGGGACGCATCACGAGTTGCATGCAGGCGTTGTCCACGATCTTGTCGTCGGCCTCGATCTCCGGGTAGCCTTCGGCCACCTTGCGGAAGCAATCGAGGAAAAGCCCGTCGGACAACTTCATGATGTTGGCCTTGTGTACGGCGGTCACTTTCTTGCGCCCCTCAATGCGCGCGTACTCGAAGGCATACTTGGCGATGCGCGTGGAAGCCTTCTCCGTGATGATCTTGATGCTCTCGACGACGCCGGGCACGACGACGTGCTCGATCCCCGAATAGAGGTCTTCCGTGTTTTCGCGCACGACTACGAGATCGAGTTCGGGATAGCGCGAAGGCACGTTCGGCAAGGCGCGCACGGGGCGCAGGTTGGCGTAGAGGTCGAGCGCCTTGCGCAATCCGACGTTGACCGACGTGAAGCCTTTGCCGACGGGCGTGGTGATTGGACCTTTGAGCGCGACCTTGTTGCGCTGGATGGATTCGAGGAGGTCTGCGGGCAGCGTCTCGCCGAACTTTTCCAGAGCCTGCGCGCCCGCGTAGTGCGTCTCCCATTCGACCTCTACGCCCGCCGCTTCGATGATGCGCACAACCGCCGCCGTGACTTCCGGCCCGATGCCGTCGCCCGGAATCAGTGTGATAGTATGTTTCATAGTCAGAATATAGAAAACAGGAGTCAGAACTCAGCGTTAAGAAGTCGTCGTCCAGAAGGCGGGAGCATTTGGTAGCAGAGCTTTCGCAAACTCGAACCTTCTGACTCCTGTTTTCTGTATTCTGACTTCTGCTTTAAATTTCTTGCATCATAACAGCAACTCTAATTCAATGCGAAACGACGGAGACGAGTTACCGGAGAGCGCGGACGTAGCGGTCGTGGGGGGCGGCGTGATCGGGCTGGCCGTGGCGCGCGAACTCGGAAGGCGCGGCGCGCGCGTGGTCTTGTTCGAGCGCGGCGAGCATGCGGGCGCGGAGGCTTCGTGGGCAGCCGCCGGGATGCTCGCGCCGCAGGTGGAGGCCGACGACGCGGACGCTTTCTTCGCCTTCGCCTCCGCCAGCCGCGACGCTTATCCGGACTTTGCACGCGAACTCGAAGAAGAGTCGGGCATCGATATCGAGTTCGACCGCACGGGCACGCTCTATCTCGCTTTCACGGAAGCGGACGAGGCGGAGTGTGAGCATCGCTTCCATTGGCAGCGGCGCGCCGGGCTTGAGATCGAACGCCTGACGGCAGACGAGGTGCGCGCGCTTGAGCCGCATGTGTCGGCGCGCGTGCGTTCGGCTCTGAGGTTTCCGCGCGACGGGCAGGTGGAAAATCGTCGTCTCACGGCTGCGCTCATCGAAGCCTGCGTCGCGCACGGCGTGCGCCTCTTCACGCAGACGGAAGTTACTTCGATCAGAGT
>DASWNS010000373.1:0-3774 GCA_036399115.1 Pyrinomonadaceae bacterium
CCGACGACGAGGAAACTTTGAATCCATTGAATCCGAGACAGCAGGGAGAGAGGCTGTTCGAGAGCGAGTTCGCGAGCGGGTTCTTTGAGCAAAAACTTTTCCTTGAATTATTTTGAGCACTGCACGCTGATACTATACACACACCACAATCGAGCAGGCTAACGCTCCGATTAAATTTCATTGCCCGGCGCGTTCCAAATATCGCCGCCTGTTATTCGAGATAATGCTCTCCCAACTTGACCTGCAAAGCCTTCGGCACGCTCTCCCAACTCGCAATGGAAAGGACACGCAAAGTTAAATTCGAGAGATGCACGCGCGAGCCGTGCCAGCGGCCAAATTCATCTTGATAGTGCCAGCGATAGTAAGGACCATCGGCGCGGCGGCTGTAGAAGACACGCTGGCCGTTCTGCGCGCTCGCGCCCGCCGGGTTGATATAGACGCGCAGACCGTTCATCGCTTCGCGGCCTCGACTTCTTCTCTGTAACGCCGCAAAAGTTCATCGAGGAAGGGCGTGCCGTCGAAACGGGGGGAGGCGTGCCCGGCGAGCGTGCGACCGATGAGTTGTTGATAGGCCGGGAGCAGGTGGTTTGCATCGCAGTCGTCGCTCACCTGTCCGGATTCGCCGCCGACTTTGCAGAGTCGCCAATAGACGGCTCGCAGCAGAGCCACCTCGCCGCTACAATTGCCGCGTCCCGCGAGAATGCTCGCGCGGTTCCGCCACACCCCTTCGCAGATTTGGCTAAACGTCTCTGAATTGATCGCGCTCATCTTTACTACCCGTCCGACTTCTGCTCTGCCGCGCCGTCGCCGTTCCCCACCGCGTCCTTGGAATTATTCGTGAAGGAGACGAGTCCCTGCCTGACTTCTTCGAGGGCGATGCTCGTGTTGCGACGCTTCAACGGGTCGGCTTCGATGCGCGGGCGCGCACCGTGCAACAGTTGTTTCGTGCGTAGAGCCGCCACGACGATCAGGCGGAAACGAGAATCTATCCCCGGCCATTCATCCGCGTTCGTGTCGTCGTGATAACCTTTGATGGCGATTTGTTCTGTGACATTCATAAGAAGATGCTCCGGCTCGCGCATTTGTGTCCGTCTGCACGGAGGGTAAATTGCCGCGAGAAACAATCACCACTGAATAGTTAAAAAACTCTAAGCAGGTAAAAGACGGCCAGCGCCGCGACCACCGTAATCGCGAGCACGTGCGGCCAATTCAACGTCGATTGATGGCAATAAGGACAACGCATGTCCCACAGACGCAACCCGCCCCCACACTCGTGCCGATACTCTCTCATTTCAGTTTCCTGATCCGGCCTCTGGCTCTGCTTCACCAGACACCGGCTCGCATCCCTGGTTCGTAAATTTAAACTATAGGTGACCAACCCGTGCCCATACACGTCAGGCACAAAAGCTTTGCGCCGCGCCGCCCTGCGCCTTCGCATTGCAGGCACGCCCGCGCCGGTTGCGTCACGGAGACGTTGCCCTTCCCGCCGCACACCAGACAAGAGATCACGCGGCTCGCCGATGTGGCCGAACGCCCCGTGCCCTCGCACCACGCGCATCTCTCCGGCGCATAACTCTTTTTCTTCACAGTAGTGCTCATCTGCCATCACCACCACGCGAAAGATGCGCGCGACACGAGACGGAACAGGCAGCGATCAGGCGTCCGCACAGGGAAGAGTTTCGATGGCGAAGGGGCGAATGAATTTTAGCGTGTGATTGATGCAAGAATCAGGAGCCTCCGTGTGCAGTTAGCGTGTCGAAAAAAGAACAGACGGCACAAGGAGCAGTGCGGCTCGCGCAAATCCTGATGTCGAGAGTAGATGTTTTCCAAAGAGCAGCCTTTACATGACGTGTGAAGTATAGCATAGATGAAGGCCGGACGCCCTCGCACTGCTGGCCTTCGCACGCATGAGCGACACGTTGCGCGCGTCGGGTCAGCGTTGGAACGCATGTTAGGATGAAGACATCTCCAGCACGTCAACTACAATCTAAGCCTTATCTTCGAGACTATTAAAAGGAGCGTGATCATGGAACAGAGAGAGGAGCGCGCCACGCTGGCCGGAGGATGTTTCTGGTGCCTGGAAGCCGTCTTCGCAGATCTGCGCGGCGTTGCGCGGGTGGTGTCGGGCTACGCGGGCGGCGACGTGCCGAACCCGACTTATCAGGCGGTCTGTAGCGGCACGACCGGACATGCGGAGGTGGTGCAGGTAACATACGATCCGCAGGTCGTCTCTTTTGCAGAACTGCTGGAAGTCTTCTTCACCATTCACGACCCGACGACTTTGAACCGGCAGGGCGGCGACATCGGCACGCAGTATCGTTCGGCCATCTTCTATCATTCGCCGGAACAGAGAGAGATCGCCGGGCGTGTGATCTCGGAGTTCGACGCAGAGCGCGTCTGGAATGCGCCCATCGTCACGGAGGTCGTGCCTTTGACGGTCTTCTACGCGGCGGAGGATTATCATCAGGAGTATTACCGGAACAACCAGAACCAGCCCTATTGCCGCGCCGTCATCGCGCCGAAAGTCTCCAAGTTTCGGCAGAAGTATCTGGAGAAGTTGAAGAGATAGACGCGAGGCGCGGGCGCGAGGGAGATCGGCCTTTACACGCGCACGAAAAAGCAGAAGAGCCGCGCGGACTGTTCGCCGCGCGGCTCTTCTATTTATGTTCTCGTGTTTATGTTCGCGCCTTTGCGGAAGCGAACTCTTTACCCACGACTACGCTCTTCGCTCTCGGCGCGCAGGTTGTTCGTCACGGAGAAGACTCCGAAAACGTTGCGCGCAGCAAACTCCGCGAGTTGCTTATCCATCCGCGAACTGACGACGCCTTCGAGCGTCAGGTGTCCACGGTTGACGACGATGTGGATCGACGGATTCGTGCCCATCGCGTAACGATAGAGGCCGCCCGTGTTGAAGATGCTGCGATACGCCTGCAAGCGAATACGGTCGTCGAAACTTGAGAGCGGCAACACTTCGATGTTGTTGACCACACGCTCGACGCCCTTGATCTTCGCCACGCGCCGCGCTGCATCCGAGCGCGTCGAAGGCCGAACCACCTGCCCGTGAAGCGTCACGGTGCCGCCTTCAACTTCGTAAGCGAGGTTATCGAACACGCCGTAGTAAGGCAGCGTCACGAGTTCCTTGCGGACACGCTTCGAGACTTGCTGGTGCTCCAACGCCTGATCCGACTCCGCGAGCGGACTCGCGCCCACGCTCACCGTCGAAACGACCAGCGCGAAGAAGACCGCCAACGTGACTAAACTGTTTCTCAAAGTTTTCATAGCTCTTATTTCACCCCTCGATAATTGTTCTCTCACTCTATTTATTTGCGAGAATTAGATGCTTGAGAGCTTTTACGCGTGGCCTCCGCGTGCGCGGCGTGCGCGAGGTTCCCTGCACGTTTTTAGGCGCGCGCGAAGGTTCGGCGACGGACTGTGATTAGAACTATTTTTTGCTATTGTTAGCAGGCGCGTGATCGTCGTTTTTGCGAGAGAGGTGTCGCACGTGTGCGGGCGCGCACGGGTCAGTTAAGGGGCGGGAAAGAGCAGGAAGGGGGCGGGGCGAGATGGCATCGGTCTGGGAACTGGGGGGGATGACCTGGCGCGAGTTGGGGCGTCGCGTCTGGTGTGAAATCTACGACGGCGATCTGCTGACGCGTGCGGCGGCCTTATCCTACTACTTTCTGCTCGCGCTCTTTCCGCTGCTGCTCTTCCTGATCGCCATGCTCGGATATTTCGCCGAAGCGGGCACGGAACTGCGCGGCGACTTGCTCCGTT
>DASWNS010000374.1:0-15308 GCA_036399115.1 Pyrinomonadaceae bacterium
CCTACGACTGTCACCACCGCGCCGCACTGCCCCAGCCCGGCCTTTAACAACTCCCGTGTGTCTGGTTCGTCATCCACTACGAGAATTCGCAGCCCGTCGAGCCTGTCCGGGCACTCATACAGGGGGAGCGTATCTCTCGCCGCCGGATGCACACGCTCGACCGCGCCGACGGTCTGGTAGACCGGTGCGACCGGCAACAGCACCGTAAAGGTCGCGCCCTGTCCTTCGCCCGCGCTCTCGGCACGCACCGTCCCGCCGTGCAGTTCGACGAGGTGACGCACGATGGCAAGCCCCAGCCCCAGCCCTCCGTGCTGGCGTGTGGTGCGCCCGTCGGCCTGACGGAAACGGTCGAAGACGTAGGGCAAAAACTCCGCCTCGATCCCGGGGCCTGTGTCGCTCACGCCGATCTCGATGTGCGAGTTGACCCGCTCCAGCCTCACTTGCACGCGTCCCCCTTTCGGGGTGAACTTGATGGCGTTTGAGAGCAGATTCCAGACCACCTGCTGGAGCCTCACAGGGTCGCCCGACACAGTGGCTACGCCCGTGTCCATGATCCTCTGCAAGCGTACGCCCTTTGCCTCTGCCGCCGGTCTGACCGCCTCGACCGCGGCCTCAATGAATGAGTTCGGATCAATCGGTCGCACGTCGATGCGGATTTTGCCCGTGATGATGCGCGAGACATCAAGCAGGTCGTCTATGAGTTGCGCCTGCGCACGCGCGTTTCGCTCAATGGTTTCCAGAGCTTTCGTCATCTTCCCGTCAACGGTCTGCCCCGTGCGCAGCAGGTGCGCCCAGCCGAGAATGGCAGTCAGCGGCGTACGCAGTTCGTGCGAGACGGTGGCGAGAAACTCGTCCTTGAGGCGATTCGACTCCTGCGCCTCGATATACAAACGCTGCTTTTCCTCTGCGACCTGTTCGGCCTCGGCGCGGGCGCGCTGCGCTGCATCGTAGAGGCTCGCGTTGTCAACGGCGACCGCCGCCTGCGCGGCGAGTCCCTCGACGACGCGTGCCACGCGCTCCGTAAAGACGCCCGCCTCCGGGTGGCCGAAGAACAGCCCGCCGACCACCTCGCCGGAGCGCGAGACGACGGGGACAGCCAGATAACTCGTGACGGGCAGGTGGCCTTCCGGCATGCCGTAATAGGGCGAGTTTTTGCCGTAGCGCGGATCGAGTTTTACGTCGTCGATGCGGATCGTGCCTTCGCCGCGAAAGGTAGGGCCGAAGAGGTCTGTGGCGCGCGGCATGGGGAAGTGCGCGAAGGCTTCGCGCGGCACGCCGGAGAGCGTGTAGAGCATGTAGGACGCGCCCTTTTCGTCGAGCACGTTGTAGAAGAAGGAGCCGAAGTGTGCGCCGCTGATTTCGGTCGCGGCGTCCGTGACGGTTTGCACAAGCTTGTGCAAATCGAGTTCGGCTGCCACCGACTGCCCGACGCGGTTGACTATCTCGATTATCTCTCTCTGTTCACGCAACAGGGCTTCGGCTCGCTTGCGCTCGCTGATGTCGCGCGCGATCTTGGACGCCCCTATGATCCTGCCGTCAGCCCCTTTGATCGGTGACACGGTAAGGGAGATGTCTACGAGCGTGCCGTCCTTGCGCATGCGCAGCGTCTCATAGTGTTCGATCCGCTCGCCCCGCCGGATTCGGGCTAGAATGTTCGGCTCCTCGTCCTGATGCTCCGGTGGGATCAAGATCAAGACCGGCTTGCCTATTACCTCCTCGGCCATGTAGCCGAAGATGCGGCGCGCGCCGTCATTCCAACTCGTGATGATGCCGTCGAGCGTCTTGCTGATGATCGCATCGTCAGCCGACTCGATGATCGCAGTCAGCCATGAGGCTGCGTTCCTCCCGCTCGGCGGCTGGTCGCCAAACTCTGCCGTATCGGAATGAGAAGGATAAACTTCAGGCGTTTCTTGTGACATAGGCGAATGATTCTACTATCTGCTCGATGAGATACGCTTTCGAGAAAAGTTTATGATGCCGCGATTATATACGAGCGATGGGGTTATTCCTATAATCGTCCCTGAACACCCGCGTCTGAAGTCGCATTACCGTTTGTGCTCCCGGATGAACTTCTCTTCGAATGTACGCCTCTCTCCGCGTTTTATTTTTCCATAGTGATTTTCCTGGTGTAAATTGTCGCTGGCACCCGGCGCGGGGCAATTCAGACGTTAGGCGTCCCGGTAATCGAACCTAATGCAAGACGATCATTCAATCTCGTTCGGCGACAACGTCCGCATCCGAGCAACTGCTTTGACGCAGGAACGGGGTTTGGCGGACTTGATCGGCAACGTTCAAGGGGAGACGACACCTTCGGTCACGGGTGTCGAGGTGATTGGCGAGCTTAAAGACGATTATGCCGTCCATGTGTTCTTCGAAGAACGTGATGAGGGGTTTTGGTTCGCGCCGGAAATCCTTGAGTTCGTAGACCATGCGGCGGGCACGGAGTTGAGGCTGGACGGTGTCGCAAAGAAGTGGGTGAGATCAGAGTCGGGCGAGTGGGTTGAGAGTGAGGTTGAAGGTGCGGGGCAGACGAAGAACCCCTGGTGGAAGTTCTGGTAACGTCGCCGCCTGACAACAGCAGACAGCCGACCGTTGCGAAAATTACCTTTGCACGCGGAAGGCCGCCAGCCCGGCACCCGGCCACTAATTAGCGGCTCTCCTTGAGATGGATATGAGACGATCACAGTTGCAGTTGGCATTTATTCTGCTCTTTGTATCTCTGTCTGCCGGTTGTGCCGATAAGCACGAGCCACGCGCGGGCACAGTCGTGCTGTCCTATCAGGAGCTTGGTCCGTCGGTGGTGGTTTATGAATTGATCGGGTCTGAATGGTATCAGTGGAACAGTCATGGCGGCTCCGACCCCACTGAGATTGATGATGTGAAAGTTGTCGTCTATCGGAATGTTTCGCTTGATAAAGTCAAAGCGATGTATCCCGTGGTGACGGGGAAGCAGGATTACCGCTACCTTGACTACGAGGCAGCCATCAAATATCTGAATAAGAACGAGGGTGAGCCTTACCTGAAACACCTTCAGGCGACGAAGCGGAAGATCATTGAACAACTCGGCTCTTAACGAAGGCTTGGCGCACCTGCTCGCGCCGTCTAACAACGGCGCACCCCCCGTCGCCCCTTCACGGAGTTTTCATGCACATAGAATGTGGGCGCGGACGTTGCCGTGCGTCTGGCGTCATAGATTACTTGTGATTGGAAAGTGTGAACGATGTGGAATCTCTCTAAAATGTTTATGCGGACTCGAACAGTCCGCTTCGCTTCTCGAATCAGCGCGCTTCTGCTGTTAACCGTTCTGTCTACCGGCGTCTTGCGTGCGCAGGCCTCCTTTGACGTTAATCAACAACTCAGTCCCGAACAATTGATCGCGGATGTGGATTTTTACCTTAAAACACTCGAAGAGGCGCACGCGAATCCTTACGCTCAAATCTCCGCGAAGGAGTTTCGAGCGCGGGCAGACGAAATCAAATCCCGCATCCGCCGTCAAGGAGCGATGACTCAGAAGGAGTTCTGGCTGCTCTTTACGCGGCTCGTGAGCGCGATTCAGGATTCGCATAGTTACGTTGTCGACCCGCGTTTTTTTGTCAAGCCGGAAGACGACACGACAAAATACTTCCCGCTCCGCACGGTTTATATTGACGGCAAAATAGTAGTTACAGCGTCATTCGCGGATGAGAAGATAGAGAAGGGCGCGGTGATCGAGGCCATCAACGGGACTTCGAGCAAAGAGCTTATCCGAAAAATAAGCGAGCACCGTTTCGGCGTCGAACGAGAAAGAGTCGAGTCAGCCGTCCTGTGGCTGTGGGTAGGCGCCGCTGAAATCTTCGGGCGACCGAGTGAGTTTACTGTCACGTTCGCCGACGGCAGGAAGGTTCAGGTCAGAGGGTTGAGACTGCCCGAATTTATTGCGAGGGAGAACGCCGCCCGCTCTGCGAATCCGTCAGCGGCGAAAAATAATTCTCCGCTTGAGTTGAAGCTTCTCGACGGCGGCGTGGCCTACCTGAACTCCACGACTTTCGAGTATGACCTGGAAGAATATCGAGCGCTCCTCAAGGACGTGTTTACGCAAATCCGCTCATCCGGCGTCGAGAGACTGATTATTGACTTAAGGAATAACACCGGGGGCAATTCTGCTCTGGGCGATGCGCTGATCGGCATGTTCAATTCCAAGCCTTACCGCCATTATTCGATGAGATGGAAAAGAAGCGTCCAGTACGTCGAAGAGATGAAGCGCAAGAAGACGCCTCTTCCTGATAACTACCTGGCGCTGCGTCCCGGAGAGATGCTTTCCGGCGAATCTCAGGTCGTCCGCCCCGGCGATAATCCGCTGCGCTTCAAGGGACGAGTTTATGTCCTGAGTTCGAAGGAGACTTTTTCGAGCGGGCAGATGTTTCTGGCGGTGGTCAAGGATAACGGGTTGGCAAAAGTCATCGGCGAGGAGAATAACGAACCCGTATGCAGTTACGGCGAAGTATTCTTTTTTAATCTGCCGAATTCGAGGCTGCGAACCTCCCTCTCCGTGAAATACTTTACACCACCGGCGGGCTGTAAAGATGCGAGAGGAGTCGTGCCGGATATTCCAGTTAAAAGACGGGTCGCCGATTATGTTACGGGGAGAGACGCCATTTTGGAGGCCACGTTAAATTTAATTAAGCGAGAGGGCGATAATTAAAGGTTCGAAGTTGGGAGTTCTGAGTCGGGAGTTCGTGCTCTCACGCTGCAAGAACACGTCCCAAGTTGGACGCCGGGTGGCGAACGTCTCCGTTCGGGAATGATTATGAGCGAGACAAAAAAATCAGAACGCACGCTCACCGTTAGTTGGGAAGACCCGCAGGGGTTGGCCGAGGCAGGCCGGGGTTTATCCGGCCTCGAATATTTGCAGAAGATAGTTGCGGGCGAATTGCCGCGCCCTCCCATTAGCGCGCTGATGAATTTCAGCCTGTCGGAGTTGAGTGAAGGGTACGCCGTCTTCGCAGTCGAACCGGCAGAGTATCACTATAATCCGATTGGCGTCGTACACGGGGGCTTGGCGGCTACACTGCTCGACTCGGCGATGGGGTGTGCCGTTCATTCGATGCTGCCCGCGGGGGCAGGCTACACAACCCTGGAGTTCAAAATAAACTTCGTCCGGGCGATGACGACGGAGACGGGGCGTGTGCGCTGCGAGGCGAAACTGATTCACCTCGGCGGGCGGACGGCGACTGCCGAAGGCCGCATCATAGACGAGGACGGAAAACTTTACGCCCACGGCACGACCACCTGCCTTATCTTTCGCTCTTAAGAAGAACTACTGTGCTAAACCGCTTGTTACGGCACACTAGTAGTTCGTCTCAAACCTCTCTCAGAGCGCAGCATAAAGAGATAGACTCAAGGAATCTTTCGCCCCTCAAAATTATCTCTGTAAGACTCCCCCGGCCAACCAAACCGGAGACGGTAACGGGTCTTCGAATGAAAGCCGCGTTCAATAGTTGATCCAAAAGGCTCTGAGTTTTCGCGTTAATGTTTAGCCGGAATTTTTTCGGCCACTCTTTAACTACAAGGTGATGAATTATGAAGTCGCGCGTCGGCTTAAAACAAATTTATATCTTTTTCCTGCTGATTCTTAACTGTAACGTCCTGGTGGCTCCGGCGCAGACGAGGCGGACGGGAACCAGGCAAGGCACACAGGCGGCAGCCGCCGCCCCGACGAAGGCGAAGGCACAGTCCTGCTCGGGCGCATGGACGGGGGTGATTAACTACACCCGGACACAGACTAACTCGAACAACAAGACCGTGCAGCGCGTCTCCGGCAGGGGCGAGGACACGACCGACTGGCAGATGAATTACAACTACAAGGCTGCGGTCGCCGTCGTCGAAAGCCCGGAGAAGAACGGCACGAGCGCGGGCAAGGCTTCAATAAATCACACCTTTAGTTCTACGGAAACTGTCTCGGCCAGGGAGAGGAACTCCTGCGACCGGGGCAAGACGTGGCGTGTGATGACCGGCACCACAACCTCGAAGACCGAGACGAAGGCCAGCGCAGGCGGTTTGGAGGCCAACGTTCACATCGGCGTCAACGCCGACGGCACTTACACCGTCAGCGTCGCCCTGCCCCAGATACAGGGCAAGACCACCGGCTCGCAGAGTTCGACCTACGGCGGGCAGTGCGTGCCGAAGGAGGGGAAAAATCTCAGCCTGCCGCCGACCGACACGAGCGTTGACGGAAACTCTCTGACGAGCGACGGGAGCCACCGTGTTAACGCCAGCGACCCGAACCGCCTGAGCGGCAGCTACTCGAAGACGTGGCAGAACGTTACGGAAACCATCACCTGGAGCCTGCAAAAGTGCGGCGCGCCGCTGCGCCTGATTGATCTGAAGTTCGAGCACCCGAAATATCCGAACTTCAACGACTGGCAGGAGTTCGCAGAGCAGACCGGCACGGTTGACGGAAACATGGTCAAGATCAAGGCGCGCGTTCTCAACGCCTCCGGCGAGACGAAGTTTGCCGACGTGAAGTTCAAAGAGACTTACAAGGGCGACAAGTGGGACGGCGCACGCCCCGATGCGCCGCTCGAAGACACGGCTGTCTCCGTCCGCCTTGAGCCGGGCGAGGAGCGCGAGGTCGAGATGGTCTGGGACTCGTCGGGCTACGCGTGGTTCGACGACGGGAGGCCGCGCCTCGTGCAGCGCATCAAGGCCGAGTTGGAAGAGAGCGGCAAGAAGGTTGACGAACTGACGAAGAACCTCAAGGTGGCTCCGAAGCCTCTGGTTCTGGTTCACGGCCTCTGGAGCAACTGGCGGGCTTGGGAGTCTTGGCAGAATATCCTGACGACCTCGCACAGTTACGATTGGAAGGCTTTCCCCGTCGGCGAAAAGCCGGAGAAGGGCTTGATGAACACGGGCGGCGAGTTCCTCTCTTCGGGACCGACGAACGGGATTTTCGAGAACTCCCAGCAACTCGGCAAGTATATACGCTACGCGCAGGAGGAGAGGAACGCGTGGCACGTAGACATCGTGGCGCACTCGATGGGAGGGCTTATCTCGCGCCATTACATACACAACTTCATGCCGGTTGACTCGCCCGACGGACGCCCGCAGGTCGCGCACCTCGTCATGCTCGGCACGCCGAACATGGGCAGTCCTTGCGCCGACGTGATGAATTCAGCTTTCGACCTTCTGGGCAAGAACGTCGAGGCCATCAGGCAGTTGAAGCCTTCGGTCGTCGCCGAGTTCAACCGTGTGAACGTCAACCGCAAGGGCGCAAAATTCTCGGTGCTGGCCGGGAACCCTCTGCCCGTCATGTGTAAGACCGTGGTTTTGAACGACGGCGTCGTCCCCGTAGAGTCGGCGCATTGGCTGATAAAAGACAACGCCCTCTCGAAGAACCTGCACACGGACTTGACGGGTACGGCTGACTTTTCGAGCTTCGTCAAGCCACGTCTGGCAATCGGTCCGAAGGGCAACCACAACCCGGAGCCGCCGGAGTTGCCGCGCAACTCGAACCAGACCGGACGTAACTTTGACAACCCTTACGCCGCCATGTTCGTCAACGCGTCGTACAGGCCACAGTCGTCGAGCGTCGCCGGGGTGGGCGATGATCTTCGTCCGGCGTTCGCCAAAGAGGTAAAGCTCGCGCCGAAACAGTCGCTGGAAATCGAACTCAACGTCCCGGCGGGCGCGAATTTCGGTGTGACGTTCATGTCTAACCCGAAAGTCTCGGCAACTCTGTTTGACGATAAAGGCGCGGTCCAGGGGAAAAATCTCGCGGACTCACCAGAGTCGAGGGGGTTGTTCCGCACGATTTTCGTCGAGCGGGGCATCACTGCCGGAACCTGGAAGTTGAAGGTTGAAAACAGTGGAGAACAGGAAGCCGTCGCCGTCATTGCGGCGTGGAGCGACGCGGTGAAGATGCAGAGATAAGCACGTCTCTATGAATAAGAACGCGGGGCACCTCTCAGCCGGGGTGCCCCGCGTCGCCGTATTGCAGCGCTGATATTTTTTGTAACACTACCGTCGTCCGGCAGTCGCAATTGCTACGCCGCCCGTTAAGAGCGCGGCCTTCGGCGCGGTGAGCTTTTGTAAAGAGAATTCGTCGAGCCATATCCGACCGGTATGCCAGCAGGGCGGCGCGGCACATTGCTGCCGCTCGATTGCGAACAAGACGGCGGCGGTCGTGGTCGCGGTCTTGAACTCAACGTTGAACTCCTGCCATCCGGTCGTCTTTCCCCGCAACGGTATTGGGGAAGCCAACTCCTCACCACTATCGGCGTCTCTCATGCTGAGCACAGGCGGCCAGACGCTTTTCATTCCCTGTACACGCGCGGCGAAGCTCAGGCGGTAACGTGAATCCTTCTCCACGAGAACCATTTGCGAGATAAGGGGCGACTGCGCCCACCCCTCGCCGTTGAAATCGAGTCGGAGGCTGCGCGCCCCCGCGCGTGCGCCCTGTGTGTCTGAAGAGACTGTAAGACCTCCGGGGCTGGCTTCGACCCGCCACCCGAATCCGAACTCCTGCGGGTTAATCTCACCCTCAAAGCCGCCGTCCGTGATGAACCCGGCCTCACCGCGCCCTGCGCCCGCGCCGCCAACGCGCCCGCTTGACCAGAAGTCGTAAGCCTCTCTGAACTTCTTCGCCGCGATGAGTTCGGACGTAATCACACGCCGCGCCTCTCCGGCATCGTGACCCGCCTGACGAAGCAAGGCTGCCGCTGCGCCGCTCGCCGCGCCGCGTTTGACGAAGAAGCGCGCGAGCGCAGTGCGCGCCGTTGCCGTGTGCGGCGAGATGGCCTGCGCCATTGCGTCCGCGTCGCCGCCGGACGCCTCCCAGAGAAGTTCGAGCGCCTGCGGCGGAAAGTCCGGGTCGCTTGCGACGGCGCGAGAAAACTCCGCGAACGCGCGTTCCCGCTCTCCCGCACGGAGCAACGCGCCGCCGAGTACCCAGCGCGGCTCGGCGTAGAAGGGAGCGAGCCGCACGCCCTCCTGTAAAGCCGCCATCGCGCCCCGCAAGTCGCCACCGGCCTCGCGCACTAAACCGAGCCTGAGCCACAGCGAGTATAGACGCGGGCGGAGTTCGGCGGCGCGTTGCAACTCCTCCCGCGCCGCATCGTTCCTCCCGCTGGCGAGGAGCAGTTCGGCGCGAAAATAACGTGCGGTAGGATCGTGAGGGCTGAGACGAATGGCACGCTCGGCCAACGACAGCGAATAATCATGCGCTTGCCCCACAGAGTACCGGCGAGAAAGACCCGCACGCGCCGTCGCCCACATCAGCGCGCCGCAGCAGAGCAGACAGAGTGCGACGGACGCAACACGCACTACCCGTCCGTCGCTGGCCCGCTGGAAGAGGTCTTTAAGCGACCGGCGGACGGCTCGGTCTTGAGCATGAACTGCGCGGGCGGGCTGAACGCGCTTGTCGGCGCAGACATGTGCCGCAGCGATGACGATGAGCGCGGTGAAGAGGTGTGCGTTGGCCGTGATGTGCAAACCGAAATCAACGAAGCTGTGCAGAGCGACGCCGCACAAACCTGTCAACGCGCCGCAGCACGCCGCCCGGCGGAAAGGATCGCCGGAGCGGAGGCACTCGCGCGCCCTTTGAATAAATAGACCTCCGAACAGAGCCGCCGCGGCGATGGCGACGAGTCCGCCGCTGGCGAGTAGTTCCAGATAATCGTTGTGGGCTTGTTCCAGTAAGCCTATGCCGGAGGCGTCGAAGAATGGGGTGATGGCGAGCCAGTAGCCGCCGAAGCCCGTCCCGGCGAGCGGGTGCTCCTTGATCAACTGCCACGTCGCCCACCATATCCTGCTCCGCCGTGGGAAGTCGCGTGTGCCCGCCCCTTGCGCGCCGATCTCCCCCCGCAGACTCTCCATCCGCTGCATCAGTATGTCGCCGCCAATCCAGACCGCAGCGAAGCCCAAAGCGACCAGCAGACACGTCGTCGCCGTCCAGCGCACGATCAGTGGATGAGCGAACCAACGCCGCGTCACGGCGGTCTTCTCTTCGTCGTGCCTTCGCCGCCGGGGAGTGAGAACACCCCACAGGAGGGCTAGGAAAACGATCTGCCCCGCAGCGGCGAAGATGCCGCCGCGAGAGGTCGAGAGCACAAGCGCAGCCCAGAGCAGTGCAGCCGCAGGGAGGCAGAGGAAGAGTCGAAGGCCGCGAGGCAGCGCGCCCGCACCCGCCGCCAGCCCGAGCAGCAGGCCGAGGCACATTTCCAACAGGAGCGCGAAGTGGTTGGCGTTGAACGGGGCGTATTCGAGTTGCTGCCAAAGGTAAGGTGAGGCGAATGGCTCGCCGTCGGAGTGCAGCGCACGCCGCGCGAGGCCGAACAGCGCGCTTGAGACGCCCGCGACGAGCACGGCGCAGATGAGTGCTGCGAGCCGACGCCGGTTCGACGTGTAGCGCAGGAGCATGGCCGCGACGAGTAGGTGAGCGAGGAAGCGGAAGGCGGCGAGCCGCGTCTCGTAAGCGTCCGCGCTGAGCGTCCGCCAAACCTCAACGCCCGCCACTTCTTCCCGCCCCAAGGGGACGGACTGCAAGAAGACGAAGAGGAGCAGCGGCACGAGTGGCGCGAGCAGCCTGTGTTCGCGCACGAACCATCCCCCGCCGAGCAGCCCTTCCAACGCCCACAACGCCGCGAGGGCGAACACCACGCATTGGAACAGGGACACCCACCACTCTCTTACCAGCCCATACTTGGCGGGTGCCAACACGATCAGCGAGAGCAGCGCGTAGAAGATCACGGCTGCCAGCGTGCGAGACGCGCGCGGCTGCGTGCGAGACGCGCGCGGCTGCGTGCGCGGCGTCGGGTCGTCTCCCGCGACGGCGGGGTGCTGTGCCCCGGTGTGGGCAGTCATCGGAGACGACTCCTCTTGCAGTAAGAGCGTCGCCGGGAGACTGCCTGCCTGTAGCATCCGGCTCATAGTTAAATAAGGAGAGGCGAGCTACGCCTCCGGTTCGACCGGCCACACCGCTATAATGATTTGAGGAACTTGTACAACTGCGCCTTTTGCAAGAGGCTTAAAGACTGGAACGCGTTCCTGCTCGCAGTGGCCTGCCCCCCGTGGCGCATGATCGCCTCCCTGAGTGTGAAAGACTGCACCCCGCTGTTCGACGGCGCGCTGGACGATCCCCCGTCGTGCATGAGCCGGTCGTGCGTTCGCAGTCCCCAGAGCGGCGGCGTGCGAACCATCAGCCGCGTCGCCTCGCCATTGGTTTCGACGATGCCGTCGCCCGTCCCTATGTCGTGCAGCAGGAAGTCGCTGAAGGGGTGAATAATCTTGTCGCCGAGCGCGGCGGGAACTACAAAAGTGCCGCCGTTGATCACGGTGCCTGCGGGAGCCGTCGTGATGGAGCGGACGTGACAGACCGAACAGCTTAGCTGGTCGAAGAGTTGCGAGCCGGGGTCGGTCGAGTCGTCGGGCACGAGGGCGCGGTCACGCGGCGGAACCTTCGTCGCGCGCATGAAGCGTGTGAACGCCTCCACGTCGTCGCCGAAGCCCTGTTCGCCGCCCGTGTCTTCCGCGTCGGGCGTGAGGTCGAAGGCCATCACGTTGCGGCCAAGCGAGGTCTGCTCGGTCGGCAGGAGCGGGCTGGTGATGCCCATCTCGAACAAGTAAGCCCCGGCGGAGAAGCTGAGCAGGCTGGCGACGGAGTTCTTCCAGCCGAAGCGTCCGAGACGCGTCTGCTGCGGCGCTTCGAGCAGCGAGACGGAGATAGCCGTGCCGCGCATCTCCACAGGCTGGTTGTCACGTATGGACAGGAGCGTCGCGTCGTCAATGGCTTCGACGAAGCCGTCGCCGAGGATGTTGAGCGAGGAGCGGAAGGTACGCACGGTGTCGCCGTCCAAGTCTCTGGAGTAGGCGGGATAGTTGCCGCCGGCTATGGAGATTTGCGTCTGGGTGCTGCCGTCGGTAGCCATCGCCCAGATGCGCGTGGCGTTGTTGCGGGTGCTGGCGAACGCGATGGACGCGTTATCGGGCGACCATGTGGGATTAGTGTCGTCGGCAGGGTGGTTGGTCAGCCGCGTCGGCGTGCCGCCGCTGGAGGGAGCTTTATAAATCTCCCAGTTGCCATCACGGTCTGAGCCGAAGACGATGGACCCGTTATCGGGTGAGAAGCTGGGACGTTCATCGTTCCCGGCACCGAACGTAATTTGCGTCTGCCCTGTCCCGCTCGATGACATTGTCCAAATCTTTTCAAACGGCGGAGTCATAGTTGGCTGCGACCTTGTGAAGGTGATACTGCCGGAGTTGGACGACCAGGCAGGCCAGCTATCGTTGGCGTTCGAGTTGGAAATATTCACCTGATTGGTGCCGTCGGGGTTCATCAGGAAGATTTGCCAGATACCCGTGCGACGACTGCCGAAGGCGATCTTCGTGCCGTTCGGCGACCAGGCGGGCGACATGTCAACTCCCGTGTTGGTGAGTTGGCGCAGGTTCGTCCCGTCGTTATTCATAACGAAGATGTTGATGTTGCCGCCGACGCTGCGCTGAAAGACGATCTGCGTGCCGTCAGGGGAGAAGGCCGGGTAGACTCCTGTGACGGGCGAGTTGCCGACAACTCCGTACTGGCCGCCGTCAAAACCCATGACGGAGATCAGTTGATTGTCGCCCATGAAGACGATGCGCGGGCCGTCAGCCACTCGCTCCTGAATCGAAGGATCGACAGCGCGCGCCTGGATCAGCGAGCCGCCGGGAGCCGGGAAGAAGGAGAGGGGAGTAAGTGGCGCGGGAACAGTTTGACGACTGGGGGAGAAAACGGGAGGGTTTGAAGTAGTGGTGACCGGGTTGAGGCCGCGACCTGCGCGCAGTTCGAAGAGTTGGCTGATGCCGCCCGTAACCGGGTTCTGGTGGCACTCGGAGCAAGCCTGCGCGTTGTAGACGGGGCCGAGGCCGTTAATCCTCTCCTCGCGCTTCTCGAAGGCGGCGCGGTCGGCGTCGAAGGTCGCCTGGTCGGTGAAGCCGTTGGTCTGGTTGTCGAAACCGGCGGGCGCTTCCGTCTGGCCGTGTGCGGTTCTGGTGGGGGCTGCTATCGTGGCGATTAAGGCTGCCGCGAAGATCGCGATGATGAGCAGTTTGAGGACTTTCATTTCGCTCTCCTCATTTGTCGAAACCACTCCGCGCGGAATTGGGGGAGGGTTTACACGCTCGTATGCAGTGTCGGCGCGTGACGCAGGTGCGAGGATGTACGCGACTCGAAAGAGGCGCAGACACGGTCGTCCGCACGCGTTTCGACAGACCCGCAAGTCAGGGCGGAGCCGACGAAAACCGGAAAAGTCACCTGCCTCACAGTCCGGTTGACGGCAGAGCAGGCTGAATTTAGAAAGAAGAACGGATGTGACGGTAAGGACTACACGCCGCGCCCGGTTAAGAAGATTGCCGTGAGATTAACCGGAGAGGGATTGCCGGAGGCAAAACTCCCTCTGACTAAAGACGAATGCAAAGCGATTGCGAAGTTGGACTTGCTGAACGAGGCCGGCAAAAGGGCTTGCGTGAGTATCCGTTTTGCCGCCCGGAAGAAAACGTTTCGGTCAAGGCGTCACTCTACTCGCAAAGAATTGCGTCGTCAAGAAATTTTTCCGCAGGCCGCTGCGCGCGAAAAATCTCATAACTCTCCGCCGGAAAAGCCGTGTGACGCCGCGCCTCCGACGCGTCGCGAGCGTCCGCCCGACGCTCTTGCCAGACGTGTTTTTCGTCTGACGGGTAGAGGGAACCGTCTGCGCACGCGAGTAGTCGTCGATGGCATCTTTCGGCTCCAATGTCTGCCTTTTAGAAGTTCGTTCTTCTTGAAAAATATCAGGTACGTCCGTACCAACCGGAACAGGCGGGATGAGTTGTGCGATGGTGCTCCCGGTCTAGACGGGTTCAATAAAGGGCAAGGAGAAACTGAAGTTTGATCCGACTCCGCTCTCGCTCTGCACCCAGATACTCCCGCCGTGCCCCTCTACAATTCTTTTAACTATTGCCAGGCCAAGCCCCGTACTCTGCTCGCCTCCCGTGCTCTTGACACTGAGATTTTCAAAGGGAATAAACAGCCGGTCAATCTCATTCGCCGGGATGCCCTGCCCTTCGTCCCTGACACTAACGACGACCTCTCTTTCTCTCTTCGTAGCCCAGACCTCTACTTTACTGCCGGGGTGGGAAAATTTAATGCCGTTACTGATGAGGTTATTCAGAACTTGTTCGATCTTGGGCGCGTCGATGAGTAACGCGGGTAGGTCTTCCCGGTGTGTGAAGAGGATATTGATCTGCTTTTGTCCGGCCATTAAACGGTTCAACTCTACGTTTCTTTCCAGCAGGGCGGCCAAGTCTGTCTCCTTCAACTCCAGTTGTAACTTACCGGCCTCAATTTTTGAGATATACAGAAGGTCTGTGATCAGGTTCAACATGAAGTCGCTGTTTTTTCTGATGACGGAGATGAACTTGTGTTGCTCGGCAGTGAGTTCCCCGAAGTGCTTATCGAGTAATATCTGGCTATAGCCTTCTATGACCTGGAGGGGGTTTCGTAAATCGTGTGCGGCGACTCCGATAAACTGGTTCTTAACCTCGTTGAGCCTTTCCAGTTCGATGTTCCGTTTGATCATTTCACGCTGGGCGGTGACAAGTTCGTTGTTGAGGCGCGCGAGTTCGTTGTAAAGCTCTGTGTCTCCGTCGAAGAGTTGCGCAGGTGCGCTGCCCGGCCATCCCTGCGCGGTGCTGTTCCCGGAAGGACTGTCTACGACGTGTACGAATTGCTCGTAGACCTTGATGATGCCTGAGCGCGTGGCGGCGCCCGCAATGAATATGCCGTCGCCGGTGGCGCTCCCGCTAAAGCGTATTGACCTGACCTGCTCGCCGACGGCGAGATTCAACTCCCAGTCGAATGCCGCCCCCTTCTCCCGCACGACTTCGAGGAACGCGCGCCCCTTCTCACGGCTCTCAAAATCCAATGCGGATTCAAACGGCTGCGCGGAAGCTATTTGCCCTGCGCCCAACCCGTCATAGAGAACCTGCTGCACGACGCCATTCGGGTCGCACAGCAGGGCAACGGCGGCAAGCTCTACATTTTTACTCGTCATTGCGCCCCCGTTGAAGGTTCATAGACTGGAAGCCATCGCGACCGCATCCGCCGCATCCGCCGCGTAGGCGTCTGCGCCCACACGCCTCCACAACTCCGGCTCGACATTGAACGGATACCCGCCAACCAGAATCTTAACCGCCTTCAAATCTTCCGACGCGCGAACGGCGGCGATTAAATTTTCAACCGCACGGATGTGAAAAGTCATGGTCGCCGAAACCGCGAGCACGTCTGCCCTGCGCTCCGAGAGGGCTTGAAGGATGGCATT
>DASWNS010000375.1:0-17677 GCA_036399115.1 Pyrinomonadaceae bacterium
CATCTGCGCCGAGGCCGAACATCGTTTCGCCGTGGCGCGCTCGCTCGTCGAAAACGGTTACGAAGCCTACGTGGCCGAAGACACGACGCAGGCCATCGAACGCATGCGCGAAGACCAGATGGATATTGTCCTGCTCGACCCGCACTTCGACCAACCGGAACAGGGCGCGGCCTTCATCAAACGCGAGGTCGCCGCGCTTCGTCCCGCCGCGCGGCGTCGCCTCTTCTTCGTACACCTGTCGCCCGACGCGCGCAGCGGCGACGCGCACATGGCCTTCGTCAATCACGCGAACCTGACGATCAATCCGACCGAGATCGAAGAGATGCCCTACGTTCTGGAACGCGCCATCCGCAACTTCAACGATCTCTACAGAGACTTCAACAAGGCTCTGCAAGTCGTCGAATTTTAAGGCCGGGCGCGGCGCGCCACGTTCGCGCCGCGTCGCTCCATAACCGTTATTGACCATTGCCGGATGCGCTTGTAATCTTACAGGCGGCATCCGGCTTCTCTTTTTTATTTCGCAACTTTAGCGGAAGATGAAAACATTTTCTGCACCACTGAGAGCGGACATTCAAACTCCTTGCGAGAGATGGGAAGACTATCGCGGTCGCGGAAATATTGGTTATTCGAATTCAACTGTAAGGGCAGAGTATTGAAGAGATGAACGCGGTTTCCGAACAGCACGAACACGGCGCGCACGCGCACCAGCATCTATCCGTACGCGCCGAGCGCAGCCGTCGCCGCCTGCTGATCGTGCTCGCGCTGACGGCCTGCTACATGCTGGCCGAAGCGGTCGGCGGTTGGTGGACTAACTCGCTCGCGCTGATGGCCGACGCCGGGCACATGCTGACGGACGTAGCCGCGCTCGTCCTCGCGCTGATGGCCGTCTGGTTCGGGGCGCGTCCGGCCACGCCGCGCAAGACCTTCGGCTATCACCGTCTGGAAATTCTCGCGGCTCTCGTGAACGGCGTCGCGCTCGTCGTGATGGCGTTGCTCATCTTCTATCAGGCTTACGAGCGTTGGCATACGCCGCGCGAAGTTGAAAGCAACCTGATGATCGTCGTCGCGTCGGGCGGCCTCCTCGTCAATCTCGCCTGCGCGTGGCTGTTGCACAGCGAACACACGGACGACCTGAACGTGCATGGCGCGTGGCTGCACATCATGGGCGACGCGCTCGGCTCTGTGGGCGCGATCATCGCGGGCGTGTTGATGTCCGTCTACGGTTGGTATCAGGCGGATTCGCTCTTCAGCGCGGCGATTGCGCTCCTGATCATCTGGAGTTCGTGGCATCTCATCAAGGAATCGACCAACGTGCTGCTTGAAGGCACGCCCGCGCACATCAATCTCGCCTTGGTCGAAGAGGCTATCCGCACGACCGAAGGCGTCGAAGGCGTCCACGACCTGCACGTCTGGACGATCACTTCGGGGCGCGAAGCCCTGAGCGCGCACGTCGTCCACGCGCCGACGGTCGTGCAGCCCGAACTCCTCAAAGTATTGCGCGTCAAACTCCACGACCGCTTCGGCGTCGATCACCTGACACTGCAAATGGAGACGGAAGATTTCGAGGACGAAACCTTCCACTTCTGCCACGCGGGCACGGCCTGTTTCTCTTCGACGAGAGATTAGAGGCCGGAGGTTAGAGGTCTGTAAAAAGCGGCCTGACACTAACCTCCAGCCTCCGGCCTCTGCACTTTTATGGAAATCAATCTTCTGCTTACACTCGATTTGCGGGAGCAGGCGGCGTTGCAGGCCGCGCTTGTGACGCATGGCGCGCCGGACCATCTGGTGACGCTCGCCTTAACGGGCGCGTGCCGCATCCAGACGCTTCAGGAGGCGCGTCGCCTGCGCCGCTGGCTCGTCGAAGCGCGCAAGGCGGGCGGCGCGGATTTCGCCTCGCTCGACGTGATCGAAAGCGCGCTCACGCGTTTCGGAATCTGACAAATAGGGGAAAGGGGAAGGGGCGGAGAGGAAGGGAAGCGACAGGCGTGAAAGCGGAGCGGGCGGTTGTCTGTTCTCCCTTCCGCCTTAGCTCTTCCCCTTTCCCCTTTTGAATTTTATGTCGAGTATCGAACTGGGTTACGGGCGCGCTCAACTCTCTTTCGTTGACGAAGAGGAACGCTTTCAAATTCTCGCCCCGGCGGAAGAGACTGCGTTACAGCCGCCGCTTTCCGATGCGCAGATGGGCGCGTTGATTGATGATCCGTTCGACTCGCAGACGCTCGAAGAGATCATCTCCCCGAATGAAAGCGTGCTCATCGTCGTCTCGGATGCGACGCGTGCGACGGCGAGCGGGCAAGTCGTCAACCTGCTCGTCCGTCGTCTCGTCCAACTCGGCGTCGCGCCCTACGACCTGCGTATCATCTTCGCCACGGGCATCCATCGTCCCGTCACCACGGAAGAGAGACGCGAACTGCTCACGCCCTTCGTCCTCCAACGCATACGCACGCTCGATCACAACGCCGACGATCAGGCCGCGCACGTCGAACTCGGCACGACCGAGCGCGGCACGCCCATCGAACTCAACCGCGCGCTCACCGAACACGACCATGTGATCCTGACGGGCGCGATCAACTTCCACTACTTCGCAGGCTTCACGGGCGGGCGCAAAAGCATCTGCCCCGGCCTCGCCTCCGCGCGCACCATCGCCGCGACACACCTGCACGCACTCGATTTCGAGACGGGCGCGCGCCGCGCAGGGGTCGGCGCGGGACGGCTCGACGGCAACGCCGTGCACGAAGAATGTGAACGCATCGCGGCAGAGATCGCGCCCTCGTTTCTCCTGAACACGTGGACTGACGAAGCGGGGCGCGCGGTGCGTCTCTACGCGGGCGACTGGCGTTCGGCGCATCGTCTCGCCTGCGCCGAATACGCAGACGCGCACACGCTGCCCGTGGCGGAGAAGCGTCCTGTGGTCGTGGCAAGTTGTGGCGGTTGGCCGCACGATCTCAATTTGATTCAAGCGCACAAGACGCTCGACATGGCCGCGCACGCCTGCACCGAAGGCGGCGCGATCATCCTCGTGGCAGAATGCGCCGACGGATTAGGGCGCGCGGATTTCCTGCAATGGTTCGACGCCGAAAACTCACACGCGCTCGCCGCACGCCTGCGTGAGTCTTACGCCGTCAACGGGCAGACCGCGTGGTCGCTCCTGACCAAGGCCGAACGCTTCAATGTGCAACTCGTCTCCCGTCTCGACGATGCGGACGTGCGACGCATGCGCCTGACTCCGGCGCGCACGATTGAAGAGGCGCTCGCGCAGGTCGGCGGCGACGCGCAGGGCTTCGTGATGCCCTACGGTGCGCGGTTTATGCCCGTCGTCGCCTGAGCAAAAGTTAAGAGTAAAAAGAGAGAGGGCATCGGGAGGCGACTCCCGATGCCCTCTTCGTTCATGGTCGCAGCCGTGATGCCGCGTGCCGGGGTGAAAACTACCTGCGGTTTCCCGCGTCGCGCACGTCGTGCGTCTCGCGGACGTGAACTTCGCGCTTCTTCTTCGGCATCAGGCCGAGCAGTCCGGCCAGACCGAGCAGTCCGAGCCAGCCCCAGTCTTTATCGTCTTCACGGTCGGCGGTCCTGACTTCCCTGCGGTCATCTCTCGTCTCGGCAGGGCGGCTCGTGTTCCCGTTCGCGTTGTCGCTGGTTTGAGCGGCCACCGGCACGGCCACCGTGAGCAGAGTCAGGCTGAGCAGGCCGACTCTGAGAAACTTCGCCAATCTTCCTTCGTTCATTACCTAAAATCCTCCTTGTGATTTGCCAAGCAGCCGAAGCTGCGAAAATTTCCAGACAGACATCTCCCCGCGCGTTAGATGTCGAGCAGATCGTCGTTCTTCTGCGCCGACGACGCGCCCGCGCCGCGCGCCTTGCCTCCTTCTATCGGCTCGACGTTCACGTTCGTGCGACGCAAAGTTTCGTGGACTGTCTCGGTGCGTTGTTCGACATCCTTGTTAACGACGACCTCTTCCACCACGCGCGCCTTCTTCTTCACGACCAACTCTTCGTAAGCCTCTCTGATCTCGACCAGCGACTCCTTGAAAGCCTCCGATTCCGTGCCGTGGAAAGTGTAATCAACCGGGCGACGCTCGACGTTGACGTGCTCTTCGCGCAGTTGGACATTCTCCTCGACGGGCGTTTCCGACACCTGCGTCTGCAAGCGCACGCCGCCGCCTTCGACTTCGCGCTTGCCCACCTGCAACTGCTCCTCCACGACCGGGACGGCCACTTCGCGCGAAGCGGCGTTGGCCGTCGTGGCGCGGCGCGGTTCGCGCGGCTCGATGGGCAGGCGTTGGTGTTCCGCCGTCGTTTCCGCATCGGACGCGAACTTCTGGCCGCCGCCTGAGAAGGCATCGAAAGCGTTCTGCGTCGCGTTTGAATCGAAGCCGCTCCATCCTTCGTTGCGCCACTCGGCGGCGCGCTTATCGATCTCCACCGCGCCGTGCCGCTTCATGATCGCCACGGCTCTCTCGGCTCTGTCGTCCGCCGCGTCCACGCTGATCAGCGTGCCGCCGCGACGCACGCCTTCGGCGTAGTAGTTGGCATCCTCTTCCGTCACGCCGAGGCGCGTGAGGCCGCTGATCAACCCGCCCGCCGTCGCGCCGATGCCTGCGCCCGCAATGATGGCGGCGAGCGGACCAGCCGCCACCACCGGCCCAATGCCCGGAATCGCAAGCGCGGTGAGACTCAGGAGCAGACCGGCCAGCCCGCCGATGGCCGCGCCCGTGCCCGCGCCTTTCGCCATGTCCTTGATCTGCTCGTCGCCGTCTTCTTCGACGTACTCGACACGCTCGTCGCCCGCGTCCTGCCCTTCGAGCTTCTTCGACATGACGCTGATGTCTTCGCGCCGGAAATTTTCGCTCAACAGTTCCTGCACAACGCTCTGTGCCTCGGCGCGATTATCAAACAATCCGATTACAGTTTTCGCCATTGTTTCCCCTTTCTGTTTCTATCCGGCACAGCCACGCGCGCGTGCTGTGTGAAATTATGAACGCTGCCAAAAACTTCCGCGCCTTCTAGCGTCGCGCTAAACGCTCGAACGCCGACGCCCATCACATTAACGACATTAACGCTCACGTTCTCTGACTTCCGGCGGGTGCGTCCCCGTCGCCGTGCGCGACTGTGTCTCGTCTGCGTCCTCGACGCGCTCGACGACCGCCTCTTCGCTGCGCAGCGTGATGCGCTGCGGTTTATAAGTTTCAACTTCGCCCTTCGTGATGTGCAGTTCCTCTTTCAGCATGAGCCGCTTCTCGACGACGAGCACTTCTTCCAGCAGCGAGATGATCATCGTGTTGCCCACGTGGCGGACGGGCACGGGCGCATCAACCACACGATTGATCGGCACACGCTTGACCTGCACCTCTTCGCGCATCAGCGGTTCGTCCACCACTTCCTCGCGTTCGTGTACGAGCTTCTTGATGCGGACGCCGCCCGTCTCCACCTTGCGCTTCTGCACGTCGAGCGTCTCGGCGACGACGGGCATCACGATGCGCCCGTCTTCGCGCGTGCGGTTTGAAGAGATGAGCGTCTCATCGCCCGCCTCTTCGCGCGGGTTAATCTCGCGCACGCTTTCGCGTCGTTGCGGGTGCGCTGTATCCGACAGGCTGAAGGGCACTGTGAAACTGCCGTCGTTCTGTAAGACCAACTCGTCAACGGGCATTAAGACCTGCCGCCCGTCGTCGAGATGGACGAACACTTCGGGACGACCGCCTTCTCCCTGCGCTTGCGGCGCGTAAGCGTCTATGCGCCCACGCAAGCCGTCGCGGTCGGTGACGATTGCGCTCTTTTCTCTCGGTGCTGTGCCTCTCGTTTGGCTCATCGTTCTTCCTTTCTCTTTCGCGTGCCGGAACTCCGGCAGGCTACCTCTTTAAAACAAGAATCGGACGGAGAGTACGACGGAGATCAGCGTGGCTAAGATCACTATGACGAGCAGCGGGAGCGACAATCTCGTGCGCTGTGCCGGGCGTTCGTAGACGCCCACTGTCCTTTGCATCGTCGCCGTTCGTGGCCGCGACTGCACGGATTCACCGGATGCGACGGATGGCGCGTCGCGCCGCGCTGCGTCGCCCCCGTCTGATTTGAGTCCGGTCACCGGAAGTCTGTCTTCGCTCATCAAGCCGCCCTTCGTCCTGCCCGCTCCGTGCTTAAGAACCGTGCCCCGCGCGTCGCGCTGAAAATGGAGGGCGCACGTTATCGAGTCGTGATGTGTGATGCCGGACGACGCCCGCCCTCGTCGGGTAGGGGGGCGTCGTCAGACTTAGCGCGCGCCTTCAAGCCTTGCGACCTCCGGCGCGCACACTCCCTCGATCTTCTTACCGTTTGCGACCCTTGCGGGTCGTCTCGTTCGTGTCGACCTCCTGCACGTCAACGTCCGTGCGCCGCACCGTGTCGCGGATGGTTTCCGTATGCTCCTCGACCTGCTTGCCGACGACCACTTCTTCGACGACGTGCGCCGTCTTGGCGACGACAGCCTCTTCGGCACGCTCCGTCACTTCGAGCGTCCCTTCGCGGAAAGCATGGTCGGCATCCGTCACCGGACGATCAACCGGGCGGCGTTCGACATGCACGCGCTCCTCGCGCAGTTGCACCTCTTCCGTCACGGGCGTCTCCTCCACGCGGCTCTCGACGCGCACGCCGCCGCGTTCGACTTCGCGTGTGCCCACCTGCAACTCTTCCTCAACCACAGGGATCGTCGTCTCGCCGCGATAGACGTTCTCGCCCTTGTTCGTATTCCACTCACGCTCGAAGTGTTCGGCATCTTCATCGGAACGCGCGTTGAAGCCCATCACGATGCCGCCCTCTTTCACGCCCTCCTCGTACTCTTTCGCGCGGTCTTCGGGAATCCCTGAGCCGACCATCGCGCCGATGAGTCCGCCCGCCGCGCCGCCTGCGCCCGCGCCGACGAGTGCGCCCGCGAGCGGCCCGGCCACGAGCAGGCCGAGTCCCGGCAGGGCGACGGAAGTGCCGATGGCTGCAATCGCTCCGAGGATCGCGCCCGTCGTGCCGCCGATGGCCGAACCTGCGCCCGCGCCTTCGAGCGCCTTGCTGCCGAGTTCCGTGTCGGCGGCGTCACTGCCTTCAGGATAATATTTATTGCGGGTTTCGTCCGACATGATGACGTTGATGTCGTCTTTACTGTAGCCGCGTTCGGAGAGTGAGGTGTAGGCGCGCTCCGCGCTGTCCCTGTCCTTAAACATGCCCGTCACAACCTGCGAGCGTTTCTGTGTCGTACCTGTCGAGTTAGCCATCAATTAATCTCCATTCTGCACGTATGATTTTTCAACTCACAACACGGGGAAAACTAAGAAACGAACTCCGGTCAATTCCGTGTTGTGTATGATTTCGCGTCAAGGACGCAATTCCGAATGCCTCCGGTGCAAGGAGCGTACCGAAAGATGAGCGGAAGGCGATTTGACGCCCGCGTCGCCGTAAGGGGCGGGATTCGAGGCGTCGCTGCGCCATCATTCGTGTACAATCGTCGCCGCGTCTGCCGTTGGCTTCGCGTTCGTCCGGCGCATCTGGAAAACTGGCTGTAGAGGAAGGGGAGTGCAAAAGTGAAAGCAATCATCAAAGCGTTTTGTCTCGCGCTCGTGTTGTCGGCGTGTGGTGCCGGAGCGAGGGCGCAGCAGCAGACGGATGCGAGCGCGGGAGCGACGGGGAGCAGCGGCGAGCCGCGCGTCGCTTTGACGGAGGCGGCGACGGCTTTCGATGCGCAAGGGCGCGTCGCGCTCGCCGGACGCCTGCGCACGAGCACGCTCACGGGCACGCAGGATGCCCCCGCACGCAACGTCTTCATCGCCATCGAAAATCGCGGCAACGCTTTTTATAACTACGTCTCCGGCACCGCGACCTTTTACGGCGCGGACGGCGTGCGCTGCGGCGAAGGCTTATGGAAAGTCGGGACGCTCGCGGTCGGGGAAGCGGCGGAAGTTGACACGCCGGGACTCCGCCTGACCTGTACGCCGACGACATGGCGCATCGTCGCGATCAATCTGGTGACGCGTTCGACTGACGCAGCGAAGCCGGACAGCCTGAGCGCGCCCGCCGCGACGGACGATCCCGCCGCGATAACGACGACGCAAAATGCGCAGCCCTCTACAACCTCCACTGCGGCGACGATGCCGCGTCTTGAGATCAACATCAACGGCAGGACGCTCCCGCTGCAAATCGGCAACCCGTTGGAGATCGTCGTCGGCAGCGAGCGCGTCCGGATCATCGTCAACCCCGCGCCCTGAAGAGAGGCGCAAGAGAGGCGCGTGCTACGCGTGTCGAACGAAGCGCGCGCGTTATGAAGTCGTAGCTTTAACGGGCGGCGCGTTTCTACGTTGCTTATGAGTCGGCATCACGAAGGGTTAAACGGCAGAGGGCGTGCGCGCACGGCGGCGTCCGAAGAGGGCGTGCTCGCCTCCCTGCGCGAGATCGTGGGCGCAGAGCATCTGCTCGTGGACGAGGCGCGCGTCGAGCCATACGCGGCAGACGCGGTGAAAGAGAAGTTTCCGCCCGAAGCGGTGCTGCTGCCGCAGACGGCGGCAGAGGTCGCAGCGATTCTCAAGCTCGCCAACGAGCGACGCTTCCCCGTCACGGCGCGCGGCGGCGGCGTCGGCTACACGGGCGGCGCAGTGCCCATAGAGGGCGGCGTCGTCATCGGCACGGATCGCATGAACCGCATCCGCGCCATCCACGCGGACGATCTCTACGTCGTCACCGAGCCGGGCGTGACGACCTACGCGTTGCAGCAGGCGGTCGAAGCCGAAGGGCTGTTCTACCCGCCCGATCCTGCCTCCTACAAGACCTCTTTCATCGGCGGCAACATCGCGGAGAACGCGGGCGGCATCCGCTCGGCCAAGTACGGCGTGACCAAACATTACGTGCTCGGCCTCGAAGTGGTGACGCCGACGGGCGAGATCATTCGCACCGGCGGCCTGACGAGTAAGAACGTCGTCGGCTTCGATCTCACCGGCCTCATCTGCGGCTCCGAAGGCATGCTCGGCATCATCACCGAAGCGACGCTCAGACTGTTGCCCCTGCCCGAAGCGACGCGCACCGTGCGCGCCACCTTCAAGACGATGACGGAGGCTTGCGCCTGCGTGCCGCGTTTCAACCGCGCGCGCGTGACGCCCGTGGCGATTGAGGTGCTTGACAGGAATGCTATCGCGGCGGTTGAGACGGAGTTTGCGTTCGGCTTCGGCGCGGAAGCGGGCGCGCTCCTGCTCGTCTCGGTTGACGGGCACGCGGAGGAAGTCGAGCGCGCGGCGCGGATCGTGGAAGGAGTCGTGCGCGATGGGGGCGGCTTCGACGTGATGCGTTCGGAGACGCGCGAGGAAGAGGAACGCCTGTGGGACGTGCGCCGCGCCATCTCGCCCGCGCTCAAGAAATTCGGCACGATGAAGTTTAACGAAGATGTGGTCGTGCCGCGCTCGCGCGTGCCCGAACTCGTCGCGCGCGTCGAAGAGATCGGGCGGTTGCACGACACTTTCGTCGTCAACTTCGGCCACGCGGGCGACGGCAATATCCACGTCAACTTCATGTGCGACCGCGACAACAAGGATGCGATGCGACGCGCCCGCGCCGCCGTGCGCGACACCTTCGCCGTCTCCGTAAATTTAGGCGGCACGATCAGCGGCGAGCACGGCATCGGCTACGTCAAAGCCCCTTATCTCGACATGGCTCTCGGCACGACCACGATTGACGCGATGAAGCGCATCAAACGCGCGCTCGACCCGAACGGAATTTTGAATCCGGGCAAGATGTTCGTCTGAGAGGGTTCTTAAGAAGCACTGATATGAACGACGGCGAGTTGCAGAAGATTGTTGACGCCTGGATCACGGGCATGGAGGCCGATAGAGATGCGTCTGAACGTGAGAGTAACCGCTGGGCGATTTCGGAAGTTATAGACTGGAAGTATGACGGTGAGGCGGAACTGCTCTGGCGGTTCGTACTCGCTGGCTACAAGCGCGAGCTTTCCGACAAAGTGCTCGCGTGTTTAGCCGCCGGCCCGCTCGAAGACCTGCTCTCAGCTTTCGGCGCGGCGTTCATCGATCGAGTTGAAGAGCTGGCGAGGAAAGACCCGCAGTTTAACTGGTTGTTGGGAGGCGTGTGGCGGCTCGCGATGACGGATGAGGTGTGGGCTCGGGTGCAGGCCGCGCGACTCAAAGCGTGGTAGCCGAAGTTTCTATGGAAGCTCTGTTGATTGAACTCCAACGTTTGAAGCGGCTCGACCGGACCGGCTGGGTGTTGCGCGGACTTGCGCCGGGGGCGGAGTCGGTGGCGGCGCACAGTTACGGCGTGGCGTTCACAGCGATGCTGTTGGCGGATGAGGTGCGTGCGCGCGGCGTCGAAGTTGATGTCGAGCGCGTGTTGCGCGTCGCGCTGTTGCATGATCTGGCCGAGGCGCGCACGGGCGACATGCCGCGCACGATGGCTCTCTATTACGGCGCGGAGGCGCGGCACGCGGCGGAGCGCGCAGCCTTCGACGACATGGTGAGCAGCTTAGGCGCAGCGCGCAGCGCGGAGTACGGGGCGTTGCACGCGGATTACGAGGCGCGCGAGAGTCTGGAGGCGCGGCTCGTGAAGGCGGCTGACATCCTCGACTTGCTGGCGCAGGCGCTCGCCTTCGAGCGCGCGGGCGCGCGTGAGCTGGACGAATTCTGGGAGGGGGCTGAGACGCGCGACTTCAATTTGGAAGGCGCGTCAAAAGATGTCGTCTCCGAAATGCTCGCCGCACTCGTCGCGGCGCGCGGCGCGTTGAAGTGAAGCAACGTGTGAAGCGTCTGAGGTGAAGAGAGACGCAGGGCAGAGTTGCATGGAGGAAAAATGTTCGACTGGCTAAGAGAGACGGTGACGACTTACATGAGCGGGCGCAGCTTCGTGTGGCTCATCCTCTTCTCCGTTATCACTTTTCTGGCGAGCATCGCCATCACGATCCTTGTGCTCATCAAATTACCGGACACTTATTTCAAGGCTTCGCACGGGCGCGAGTTTTGGGTCGAACGCCATCCGGTCTTGCGTTGGGGCGGCCTCATCGTGAAGAATTTACTGGGCGCGTTTCTCGTCCTGTTGGGCGTTTTGATGTCTCTGCCGGGTGTGCCGGGGCAGGGCGTGTTGACGATTCTGCTCGGCGTGATGTTGCTGGATTTTCCGGGCAAGCGCAGCCTGGAACTCAAACTCGTGAGCCGTCCCAAAGTGCTGCGCACGATCAACCGCATCCGCCAGCGGTTCGACCGGACGCCGCTGCAACTCGATGAGGCATAAGGCAGGGCAGAGGGGAAGCGGTACGGGGCGAGGGAGAAACAAAAGCCGCGGGACGCCGAGCGTCGTCTTCCCCTTTCCCCTTTTCCCTGCGCCGCGCGGGTGCGCGCGTTGACAAGGACGGAGTGCTTTGTTAGCTTCGCCTATTAACTTTTTAAGAGAATTTTGCCGGATCGGATGCTTCCCGGCGTCGGCGTCTGACACTTTTAATGAACGGTTCAAACTCATTCCGGACAGGCTCGCGGCGTAAGGCGCGCATGCTCGCGTTCATCCTGGGGCTGGTGTCGCTCGCGGGCGTGAGCGGCTGCTCAAGATTTTATAAGAGCAAAGAGACGGTGCCGCCGCTGCTCTCGCCGCTCAAAGAGGCCGCGCCCGGCGAACTCATCGAAGTGGTGAATCGCATGGCGCAGGTACACTCTCTGCGCGGCAAGATTGACATACAGTTCTTAGATAATTCGTTTGCGCAGTGCGGCATCACCGAAAAGTATCGCACGGCG
Source organism: Pyrinomonadaceae bacterium (assembly GCA_036399115.1). GTDB lineage: Bacteria > Acidobacteriota > Blastocatellia > Pyrinomonadales > Pyrinomonadaceae > JAIVJZ01. The sequence continues at coordinate 11,733 of DASWNS010000375.1, forward strand.
GAAGGCGACGTGATCCTGCAACGCGACGGCAAGATTTATCTCGTCATCAACGGGCCGTTCAGCGTCAAGATCGCCGAGATGACTTCCGACGGCGAGCGTTTCCGCGTGGCCGTCTTGCAGGGCGACGACAAGTGGCGGCGTTTCCTGAAAGGGACGAACACCGCGAACTATCAGAGAATCGAGAGCGGCGCGGCGGGGGAAGTTGACTGCGGCAAAGGCGACCAGACGAAGACGGCGCAGATGCAGCAACGCGCGGCCTCCGCCTTCTCCGGCCTGCGCCCGCAGCATTTCACAGACGCGCTGCTTTTGCGTCCCGTCGGTGGCGGGGCGGCCAGTAATCTGCTCTACGTGCGCAGCGAAGCGTTCGCCGAAGACATAGATACCCGACCGAGAGCCAGGAAAGGCGCGCGCGTCGTGCGCGGTTATTACCAGTTGGACGAGATCGCGCCGCAGCCCGACGGACGCGGACGCCTGCTGCGCCGCTTCTGGTTCGACCGCTATGGCGAGATCGCTCTGGCGCGCCTGCAAACCTTCGGCGAGCAGGGCGAGTTGACGACCGACGTGGTCTATCGAGAGCAAAAGAGTTTCGGCGAGGCCACGAAGTACAGGCTGCCCGCCGCCATCGAAATCACGCGCCCGCAGGATCGCTACTCGCTGCGAATCACTTATCAAACGCCTGACGCCGTCAAAGTAGATCAGACGTGGCCGACCGAGGTGTTCGTGCTTGAAAACAAGTCGAACCTGCCGGAAGTCGATCTGGATGCCAGACGGCAGTGACGAGAGCAGCGACGAGAGCAGTGACGAGTGACAAGTTAAAACAAACAACTTGTCCTGCTTTCTTCGTGGCTTCTCTTTAACTCGTCACTTGTCGCCTGTCACTTGTCGCTTTAATTATGGAGAGCCTTGTCGCCAATAACATTCGCCAGCGCCCTCTGCGTGCGCTCGTCAGCATGGCTGGCGTGGCGCTCGGCGTGTGTCTGGTGATGCTATTCACGGGGCTGTCGCGGGGCATGTCGAACGATTTGCAGCGGCGTTCGTCGAGCGTGCTCGCGGAGATTTACTTCACCCGACCGGGCGGCATGGAGTTGACGACTTCGACGGCGAGTTTGAGCACGAAGTACGCAGACGAGTTGATGAAGATCGAGGGCGTGGAATCCGCCGTCCCCGTCATCCGCTACATCTTTCAGGGCGGGCGCGGCTTCGGCTTCGAGCAGGTGCAGGGCGTTGACTGGGAGCCTTACGCCGCGATGAACAAATTGAAACTCGTCGCGGGAAGCCCCCCCGTAGCCCCTGACGAAATCATCATTGACGAGACGAAAGCGCGCAACGGCAATCTCGGCGTCGGGAGCACGCTCAGCCTCTTCGGCGGGAAGCCTTATCGCATCGCAGGCATCTACACGCCCGAAGCGGAGGCGCGCGTGAAAATGTCGCTCGCGGCGATGCAGGACGCGCTCGAAGCGCCGGGCAAGTGTTCCTACATTCTCATCAAATGCAAAGAGGGTTTTGACCCGCTCGCGGTTGTTCAGCGCCTCGAAGCCAACCCGACGACGCAGGGCAACAAGATACAGTTTACGCGCGACATCGTAACGAACATTGAAAAGCAGATTCCCTATCTCAGCGTTTTCTTGAACGCCCTGGTGGTCTTGGCGGCCATCGTCAGCGCGCTCGTCGTGATGCTCGCCATGTACACGACGATCACGGAACGGACGCGCGAGATCGGGATGCTCAAGGCGCTCGGCGCGTCGCGCGGTTATATCGTCTCGGTGATTGAACGGGAGGCGTTGCTGATTAGTCTGCTCGGCCTCGCCGCAGGCTTCGCCGTCTCGTTTGCGGCGGGCTTTGTGATCAACCGCGCTTACGGCCTACTCTTCGAATACGGTTGGAAGTGGGCGATGGTCGCCGCACTGATTGGCGTCGGCGGCGGCGTGCTCGGCGCGCTCTATCCGGCTGTGCGCGCGGCGAACCTCGATCCGGTCAACGCTCTATCGCACGAGTGACGATAAAGCAGTGACAGGTGACAAGTGACGTGTGACGAGATCAGAGACAAGTTTGAAGACCGGACTGCTGCTTTAACTTGTCACCTGTCACTTGTCAGTCGTCATTGTCTTATCTATCTCGTCACCTGTCACTCGTCACTTGTCACTGTCTTATGAAGACTATCCTGCAAGCTGAAAATGTCGAGAAAGCCTACCGCGTGGGCAGCGTGGACGTGCACGCCTTGCGGGGCGTCTCTCTGGATTTGGAGGAGGGCGAGTTTCTGGCGATCATGGGGCCTTCGGGTTGCGGCAAGTCAACGCTGCTGCATCTCTTAGGCGGCCTGCTCACGCCCACGAGCGGGCGCATCGTCATTGACGGCGAAGATTTAACCGCCGCCTCCGACGCCAAACGCACAGACATCCGCCGCCGCAAGATCGGGTTCGTCTTCCAACGCTTCAACCTCTTCCCGACGCTCACCGCCGAGGGCAATCTGCGACTCGCCGAACGAATTCACGCCGGAGGCCGCAACGGCGGCGACGGCGACGCCGAGCGGCGGCGCGAGGTCTTGAGCCTCTTGAAACTCGAAGACAAAATGCACCACAAGCCGCTCGAACTCTCCGGCGGCGAACAGCAGCGCGTCGCGCTCGCACGCGCCATCGTCAACCGTCCGGCCATCATCCTCGCCGACGAGCCGACCGGAAATCTCGACTCCGAAAACTCCGCTATCGTCCTGAACATGTTTCAGGAGATGAACTACCGCTTCAATCAAACCATCATCATGATCACGCACAATCCGGAGGCTGCCGCCATGTGTCGCCGCATCGTGCAAATGCGCGACGGACAAATTGTTGCGCCAAACCCCGGTTTGCAGGTATAATGTCCGGCGGTAGCAGGTGACACGGACAAGGGCGTGTGCTTTTGTCTTTGCCACCTGTTGCTTTTATGGCAACCCCTTTTTCGCGATTTTGACGGTGAGGCGGTTTTGAGGTTCCTCCAAAAACTCTTTTTCTGGTCGTACGGGCGCACAACATGGCAATATGACGTGCTATGCGTCCTCATCCTCGCATTTATCTTTTTAACGCCCGGAAAATGGTTTGAAAACAGCGAACGCGTTCACCGCGAACGGCATCAAAATGCTTCTACGACAGCGACGCGTTTGTTGCTTGTCTGGCCGGAAAATTCTCCGGCAAATCCCGACACAGAAGAGGTTACGAGGCGCGTGCGGAGTGTCACGAATCGGGCTGATGTGCGGGTGAAGGGCATGAATCCCGTGAAGGGTGCGGGCGGCCAGATCGTCGCCTATGAGGTTGACATAGAGTAGGCTTTCTTTATAATCGCTCGGATTTTTAGCCGGGCGAAAGTTTAGTTCCCCTTATTTTTGAAGGAGTTAGCATGAAGAGATACTTGACGCTTGGCCTCGCATTAGTTTTAACAGCCATTGTCGCAATTTCGTCCACCCCCCTGAAAGCCAACGCGCAGAGCGCGGGTCTGGTCAGTTCGATCTTCTCCAAGATGGATCGCAATCGTCGCGACCTGCGCAGCATGCGCGCGAGCATCAGCATGGAGAAATACAACGCGCAACTCAAAGACAGTGACAAGCAGACGGGCACTGTGATCTATCTGCCGGGTGCGGGGCAGAACGCTTACGTGCGCATTGACTGGCAGCGTCCGCAGCAGGAGACGCTCGCGGTTGCCGACGGCAAGTACACGCTGCTTCGTCCGCGCCTCAAGATGGCCTACGTCGGAGAAGCCAATTCGAACCGCAACAAAGTGTCGAGCGTGCTCGGCTTCGGTTTGGACGCCACCAAGTCGCAACTGGCGGCGGCTTACGACACGCAGAACGTCTACAGCGAAACGCTCTGGGGCGGCGTGCAGACCATGCACATCAAACTCGTGCCCAAGGGCGGCGCGCGCTACAGCTACGCGGAACTCTGGGTGGACGACAACGGCATGCCCGTCCAGACCAAAGTGGTCGAGAAGAACGGCGACGCCACGACCGTGCGCCTCATGAACGTGCAGCGCAACGCGCAAGTCTCGAAGAGCGAGTTCAAAGTCGATCTCGGCGCGGACATCAAGAGAGTTCGCGGCTAAGTTTCAGACACTAATCCAGCCAAAGGGTTCTGGCTCATAGAAGACCGGAACCCTTTGCTGTTTCCGGCGCGCGACGCCTTTGCCGGAAGCGTCTGCGGCAGCCGGATCGCCCCGGTCTTCTTGCGTCCGGTAGATAGATTTCGTATCTTCTTCCACAACTCCGGAAAGGAAGGCGAGGGGCGAAGGCAGCGATAGTATTATCCACACGGGCGTAAACACGCACTTTTAACCGACGGCCAGATGAAGAGAAGCAGTTTCCTTAAACTCAAAGCGCGCGAAGTGAGCTTCATTGCGCGCGGGCTTATGTCGCCAAACCATCCGGTGCTCGCGCATGTCATCCCCATGCGCCGGTGCAATCTCGCCTGCGCCTACTGCAACGAGTACGACGACAGCTCAAAGCCTGTGCCCACCGAAGAGATGATTCGCCGTCTCGACAAACTCGCCGACCTGAAAACTTCCATCGTGACCATCTCCGGCGGCGAGCCGATGATGCACCCGGACATTTACGAGATCGTCGCGCACATCCGCCGTCGCGGCATGATCGCCGGACTCATCACCAACGGTTTTTATCTCACGCCCGAAAAGATCAGACGCTTCAACGAGGCGGGTCTGGAATATCTACAGATCAGCATTGATAACGTCGAGCCGGACGAAATCTCGAAGAAGAGTCTGAAGTTGTTAGACAAGCGTTTGCAGTGGCTCGCGGAGCACTCGGATTTTCACATCAACATCAATTCCGTCATCGGCGGCGGCATCAAGAACCCCGAGGATGCGCTCGTCATCGGGCGACGCGCGCTCGAACTCGGTTTCTCCACCACCGTCGGCGTCATCCACGACGGGCAGGGCGCGCTCAAGCCTCTGGCCGATGTGGAGCAGCGCGTCTATCGTGAACTCAAGGGACTCGGCAAACAGGAGTACGCGCGGCTCGGCTGGTTTCAAGACAATCTCGCCGCCGGGCGTCCGAACGATTGGAAGTGCCGCGCGGGAGCGCGCTATCTCTACATCTGCGAAGACGGCCTCGTACACTATTGCTCGCAGCAGCGCGGCTATCCCGGCATCGCGCTCGCCGAGTACACGATGGAAGATTTCCGCCGCGAGTATCACGCGGAGAAACCCTGTGCGCCGCTCTGCACCGTCGCCTGCTCGCACAAAGTCGCCATCCTCGACAACTGGCGCAACCCGCAAAAGCCTTTCACCGCCAAGCAGCCGACTAAAGAGTTGAGCGAGACGATCCGGCAGGTCTTGAGCGCAGAGTAGCAGGCGCGAAAACGGCTCCCCGTACCCTCTTAAAACTTGATCCACCTTGACGCTCACTCTGACGCTCACGCAGGGAGCAACGCTCGTTAATTCGCTGCCGGGTCGCGCGCCGCATCAACGCTCAGGCGCGTCTCTCTTTCTTTCGCGTCTCTACGTTCTTTCGCGTCTCTCTTTCTCTCTACAACTCTCCGCGTCGTCCGGCGCGACAGCCGCGAAGGATATTTTTCACCCCCGCTGCCCCTTCCGCTTCGCTTCGACGAAAGCTCTGCGCGCTCGCGCCCCGCACACGCTTGCGAAGAAGACTCGTCGCTCTAATCGCTCAAGCCGCTCTGTATTTGCTCTGCACGCGCGGACGCTCCCGCGCAGAGCGCGTCCGGCGTTGGACGCGTACACAGCTTTTCCCGCAAAAACTTTTGATATTCGAGGCGAGCCTCCGCAGGTCTGCCCAGTGCGTCGAGCGTGTGGGCGATGCGCAGCACGAGCAGTTCGTCCGGTGCGCCGCCGCGTTCTGCTGCGCGAAACTCTGTGAGGGCTGCTTCGAGTTGGCCTTCTTCGGCAAGTTGGACGCCGAGGAGTTTGTGTGTGTGCGCGTCGTCGGAGAGACGCAGGGCGGCGCGGTA
>DASWNS010000376.1:0-4960 GCA_036399115.1 Pyrinomonadaceae bacterium
TCCCCTACCCGGACGTGACGCCCGACAAATTATTGACCGCCGTGTTCGGAGGCTTCTTCATCGGCGCGGGCATCGGACTCGCCATACGCGGCGGCGCGGTGCTGGACGGGACGGAGATCGCCGCCTTGCTCGTGAGCAAGAAGAGCCACCTCCTGCGCGTCGGGGATGTGATCCTCATCCTCAACATCTTTATCTTCTCCGCCGCCGCTTTCTTTCTCGGCATCGAATCCACGCTCTACTCCATCCTCACTTACTTCGCGGCCTCGAAGACGATTGACTTCATCATTCACGGACTCGAAGAATACACCGCCATCATCATCGTCTCGCCGCACAGCGAAGCGATCCGGGAGGCGATCATTCTCAGATTGAATCGCGGCGTAACCGTCTATAAAGGGCGCGGCGGGTTGTTCAACGAGGAGCAGGATATTCTCTATTGCGTCGTGACGCGGCTGGAGATCGGAAGCGTGAAGAACGTGGTGAAAGATATAGACAGAGCGGCCTTCATCGTGACGCACCCGCTGGCGGACGTGCAGGGCGGCATGATCAAGAAATCCGCGCTTCATTGAGGTCGTTTGACGCGCGCCGGACGTTCGCGCTCGCGTGCGACGTTTGCAGTCGCTTTTATCTTGTAGCGTTTTCCCGCGCGGGAACGTCTTAAGGGTTGCGCCGGAGTCTGCGAGCGGTTCAAGCCAACTGCGGCGGCGCGTGCGGCATCGGAATGGGGTTACACTCTCTCGACAATTTAAATTTCCACAGGCGAACTGCAAGGGGTCGTCGGTGTTTAGCGGAGACGGAAAGGCGTGTCTATTTTTATGAAGAAATATTTTTGCGTTTTGACTCTGGCGTGCGCCGTCGCTCTGGCAGCGGCGACGCCTACGCCCGGACAGACCGGGAACGGTCGCCGCGCGGCCAACAGCAGCCCGGCTTCTACCGCGAGAGCGCAGCAGGGGACGACGGCAGCGGCCACAGGCTTGCTCGCGTCGCTGCCGACCTCGGACGCGGTGTTGTCGGTTGACGTGCGGCGTCTGCTGAGCGATGCCCTGCCGCGCGCTTACAACAACAACCCGGCGGAACTCACGCGCATCAACTCGGAGATAGATAAATTCAGGACGAGCACGGGACTCGATGCGCGCAGCGTGGAGCGTCTGGTCGTGGGCGTCAGTTACAGGCAGACGACGGCGGGCAAGACGCTCGTTGAGACGGTCGCCATCGCGCGCGGAAACTTTAGGAACGCTTCGTTCGCTCCGTCGAATCGCCCGGTGCAGGAACAGAAACACGCGGGCAAGACGATTCAAATCTACAGCGTGGACGAGCAGGTGAAGTTGATCGGGCTGTTGAATATGCGTGTGACGGATGTGGCCGTCGCCATGCTCGACGCGAACACGATTGCCGTCGGCAAACTCGAAAGGGTGCGCGCGGCGATTGACGCGCAGGCGGGGCGCGGTCGCGTCGCGCCTGAGATCACGGCGCTTGCGACGCGCGACGCAAACGCGCTCGTCGGCATGGGCGGCAACGTCCCCGCGTCGCTGACGCAAAATCTCGACATGGGCAACATCTCGAAGAGCATCGCCTCGGTGCGCCAGTTTTACAGCACGCTCGGCACGACGGCCAACGGCTTCAACATGCTGACGGCCTTGCGCACGGAGAACGCGAGCGCGGCGCAATCCCTGAGCACGATGATCGCGGGCTTGAAGCAACTCGCGCCTTTCGCCCTCGGCCAGATGCCCGCCGCGCGCCAGCGGCCTCTGCGGAGTTTGGTGGAGAACACAAGGGTCAACACGGAGGGCAACGACGTGCTCATCACGCTCGAACTCGCGCAGGTTGACGTGGCGGCATTGATCGACGCTTTTTAAGTTGCCGTCAGGCCGCGCGCTCAGACCGTGAAGTGCAGCGCGCAAGTTAGAGAGGGGATGTTCGATTGTGGTCGAACATCCCCTCTGCTTTTGCGCCCGTAAGGTGGAGCGGCTGATCTCTAAAGATGCGCAGGTTATTGCGCGCCGGGAATCCCGCCGCCGGGGAAGGGCATGGTCGGCGGCGCGGAGGCGGCGTCCTCTTCGGCGGAGCGCGCCAGCACATCTTCGTAGATTTTGATTCTGCCCTCGCGGTCGAGCCGCGCGCGGATCGAACTGATGTAGTCTTCAAAGACATCCGTGCGGCGCGTGTTGAGCAGGCTCTGCGTGAGTTGGTCGCGCTGCTTGGCAAACTCCGCGAGGTCTGCTTCGGTGCGTTTCGTCGAGGCGAGGACGACCCACGTTTCGCCGAGTTTCACGGGCGACTTCGCGACTTCGCCTTCCTTCAAGTTGTAGATCGCGTCGTCGGCTGCCGCGCTCGTGCCCGCGCCTTCGAGCGGCGAGCCGAGTTTGTAGGCTTCGGAGGTCTTCACTTCGAGTCCCAACTTTTCGGCGGCGGCTTTGAGGTCTGCGACGCTGCCGTTGTTGTTCGCCAGTTCGCGCGCCGTCTGTTCGAGTTGCGCCTGCGCGCGTGCCTGCCGGGCGCGCTTCGTGACTTCGTCCTTCACTTCCGCGAAATCGGGGATGCGCGGCTCGCGCCTTTCGACGAGCATCGGCACGGCGAAACCGTTCTTGACGCTCACGCGGCTGCCGACATCGTTCGCGTTCTCCAGAGGCTTGATCGCGTCTTCAAACTGCGGCGAACTACCGATGTCCGGCACGTCGTCGCCCGGTTTGACGAACGGCGTCTCTTTCACCATCTCGCCCGCGTTCATGTTCGCTTCACCGGCCAACTCCTGCGCCACCTTCTGAAAATCTTTCGTCTCTTTCAGGCGTTGTTCCGCGCGGGCGGCGATGTCGGCGGCGGCCTTGTAGGCGCGCGTGTTGCGCTGCGAGACGATCAGTTCGCGCTTGGCCTCTTCAAACGTTTTCGGGACAGCCGGGCCGCGCCGGAAGATGTAGTAAGCCCCGCCCGTGTAAACCGGGTCGGAGACTTGCCCTTCCTGCATGTCGAGCGTGGCCTGAAGGATGTCGTTTTTGCGGTTCGGGTCGCGGCGCACGGGGGCGGGCAGCCAGCCGCCCTTCGTCGCCGTCGCGGGGTCTTCCGAGTTCCCTTTCGCCACTTCGGCAAACTTCTCTTCCGTGGTCGTGGTCACGGTCGCGTCCTGCCCGCGCATGTCCTGCGCGAGTTTGGTGGCCTTCGCCAGCACCTGCTGATCCAGCTCTTTGCTCGCCACCTTGAGGACGATCTGCTGCACGCGCACACCGGCCATCTTGTTCTCCGGCTTCAAAGCGTCGTAGGCGGCGCGCAGTTCCGTGTCGGGAATATTCAAACGCTCGCCGACCTTCACCTGATTGACGTAGAGATAACGAATCTTCTTTTGCGGTTCGAGATAACGGAAGTTGGTCTTGTTCTCTTCGTAATACTTTTGCAGTTCTTCGTCGGACAGTTGCAGGTTCGCGGCGAGTTTGTCGGCGACGACGGGAATGTAGGTGAGGTCGAAGGTACTGTTCCTGCGTTTGAAGTCTTCTCTCACCTCTTCTTCCGAGACGCTGACGCCCGCCGTGACGAAGGCGCGCAATTTATCCGCCGCCAGCGACTCGCGCAGTTCCCGCTCGAAACGCTCGACGCTGCCGAAGATTTGACTGACGCGATCCTTATACTTGTCCACGCCGATGAACTTGCCGCTCGCGTCAACGAATTGCGTGTGGACGGCCTTGCTCACCTCCGCATCGGAGACGCCGAGCGAGAGCCGCGCCGCCTCCTGCGCCATGATCTTGCTGCTCACGATCCGTTCGAGCATCACCTTGTCGGTCAGTCCGACCTGGGCGAGGCTGAAATTGCCGCCGAAACGCTGCCGTTCCGACTCCTTTTGCCGGTAGAGGTCTGCCACGGTGATCTCGTCGCGGTTTACGCTCGCGATCACTTCCGTGTTCGTCGCCGGGTTGGCGTTCACCTGATTGCCCCCTGGCGCGTAGAATAGAACGAGGCTGGCGCCCATCAAGGTGGCGAATGTCACGATCAACCACTTGCGTGTCCGCTCCAGGCGGCTAAACTGTTTCAGCATCTTGGATCCTTCCCGAAATCAATAACGAGTTTTGATGAGTTGATAGTAGCGAGCGGGAGTTTCAGAGTTCGCGTTTCTGAAATTTCAAGCGGACGCGTGTGCGCAGTCAAACCTCATAGCGGACTCTCACCCCATCCCATGAATCGCCGATTGTAACGGACACCCGCACGCCCTCGCAACCGAAGAGAGGGATGAAGGATGAGGGATGAGAGACGAATCAGAAAAAGCACTCAAGCGGTTAAATGCTTCTTCTGATTCATCCCTCATCCCTCATCCTTCATCCCTTTATCTTGTCCTTGCGCTCTGCGCGACGGGTGCTATATGTTTACGGGCATGGAATATTCAATCTGGGCTTGGGTGGGTTTTGCCATCTTCATCCTTTTCATGCTGGCTCTGGATCTGGGTGTGCTTAATCGCAAAGCCCACGTCCCTTCTTATCGCGAGGCGACGACGTGGAGCATCATCTGGGTGACGCTCGCCCTGATCTTCGCGGCTGGCGTGTTCTGGAAACTGGGGTCGCTCACGGGCAAAGAGTTTCTCGCCGGTTATCTCATCGAACTCTCGCTCTCGGTAGATAACCTGTTCGTCTTCCTGTTGATCTTCTCCTACTTCAAAGTCCCTTCCAAGTACCAGCATCGAGTGCTGTTCTGGGGCGTGCTCGGCGCGCTCATCATGCGCATCCTGATGATCGGCATCGGCGCGGCCTTGATCAACCGCTTCCACTGGATCATCTACATCTTCGGCGCGTTCCTCATCTACACCGGCATCAAGATGATGCTGCAAAAAGAGACGGAGGCGTTGCCGGAAGATAACCCCATCGTCAAACTCGTGACGCGCTTCATCCCCATCACGCGCCACTACGAAGGCGAAAATTTCTTCACGACCGTCAACGGGAAACGCACGGGCACGCTCCTGCTGCTCGTGCTCATCATCGTCGAAGTG
>DASWNS010000377.1:0-1941 GCA_036399115.1 Pyrinomonadaceae bacterium
TTTTCTGTTATTACAATGGCGTTCAAACTTTGCACGCGCGCCGCCGAACCTCTTCCTGTCATCTTTACGAGACGCAGGCGCGACCGAAGCGGCGCGTGTTCCATTCCAGAGGAGAGACGAATCATGTCAGAGATTTTTGACGAACGGCGCAAGGCGCTTGAAGACGAATACTTCCGGCGCAAGGAACGCGAGACGCTCGACCGTCTGCGACAGGAACTCGCCGCCGAAGCCGCCGCGAGCGGCAGCAGCGCGGCGCGGCAATGCCCGCTCGGGCACGGCGCGCTCGTCGAAGAGGCGCGCGGCTCGGTGGTGATTGATCGCTGCGAGAAGTGTGGCGGCATCTGGCTCGACGGCGGCGAGTTGGAAGAGGTGACCAGACAAAGCGGCGGGTGGTTCGACAACTTCGTCAAGAGTTTCAGGAAAGAGTAGGGCGGGCGTTCCAACATCATGAACCTGCGCGCGGCGACTCTGTTACCAGAATGTCGTGAGATATTGGCTGCCACGGACGACATCGAAGCAGTTCTGCTGTTTCTGAAACAGAACGGCTGCGGCAAAATCGATTCGATTCTAGCCCTGCGCGATTTGAAGGGCATGAACCTGAAAGACGGCAAGGAGACGGTTCATCTGAGTCGGACGTGGCAAGACCGCAGAGAAGCCGACGAACGTTTGTGGGACGAACTGTTTGATTCGATGAAAGAGTCTGAACGTGAGCACTCAGAGAAAGATTAGCGCGCCGCGCGGCGCAAAGCTCAACTGCAAGGGCTGGCATCAGGAGGCGGCCTTGCGCTGCCTGATGAACAATCTGGACGCGGAAGTCGCCGAGCGACCGGACGACCTCGTGGTCTACGGCGGCACGGGGCGCGCGGCGCGCAATTGGGCGGCTTACGACGCCATCGTGCGCGAGTTGCAGCAACTCGAAAACGACGAGACGCTGCTCGTCCAGTCCGGCAAACCCGTCGCCGTCTTTCGCACGCACGAATACGCCCCGCGCGTCCTGATCGCCAACTCGAACCTCGTCGGCGCGTGGGCGAACTGGGAGCACTTTCACGAACTCGAACGGCGCGGCCTGATGATGTACGGGCAGATGACCGCCGGTTCGTGGATCTACATCGGGACGCAGGGCATCGTGCAGGGCACGTTTGAAACCTTCGCCGCGATGGCCGACAGGCATTTCGACGGCTCCCTCTCAGGCCGTCTGGTAGTCTCCGGCGGCATGGGCGGCATGGGCGGCGCGCAGCCGCTCGCCGCGACGATGAACGGCGCGGTCTTTCTCGGCATAGACGTTGACCGCGCGCGCATCGAACGCCGCGTGCAGACGGGCTACTGCGACCGCCTCGCGCTCACGCTCGACGACGCGCTCAATATCTGCGAAGACGCACGCGAGCAGCAACGCGCCGTCTCGGTCGGCCTCACAGGCAACTGCGCGGAACTGCTGCCGGAGATCGTCCGTCGCGGCGTCCACGTAGATGTCGTCACGGATCAGACGAGCGCGCACGATCCTCTGAACGGCTACGTGCCCGCCGGGTTGAGTCTGGAAGAGGCTGACGAGTTGCGCCGGACGGATGCCAGCGGTTATGTCATGCGTTCAACCGAATCTATGGCGCGGCACGTCGAAGCGATGCTCGCTTTGCAGCGCGCGGGCGCAATCGCTTTCGACTACGGCAACAACCTGCGCAAGTTCGCCTACGACGCAGGGTGCGCGGACGCCTTCGAGATTCCCGGCTTCGTGCCCGAATACATCCGCCCGCTCTTCTGCGAAGGCAAGGGGCCGTTCCGTTGGGTCGCGCTCTCCGGCGACCGCGAAGATATTCGCCGCACAGACGATCTCGCCCTCGAACTCTTTCCCGCAGACTCGACGCTCAACCGCTGGCTGCGTCTCGCGCGCGAACGCGTGCAGTTTCAAGGACTGCCCGCGCGCATCTGCTGGCTCGGCTACGGCGA
>DASWNS010000378.1:0-4252 GCA_036399115.1 Pyrinomonadaceae bacterium
CTCATCTTAGCCAGCGTCGCCCTCTTCATCTTTTATCGCCTCCGCGACAAACCCGTGCCCACGGTCGCCGGTTGGCGCGCCGTCGTCAACACGCTCGCGGGCGACGCCTCGCCCGGCGTCCAAGACGCCGCCGTGCCCACGCAGGCGCGTTTCCACAACCCTTTCGGCGTCGCAATTGACGCACACGGCAACGTCTACATCGCAGACGCGGGCGAGAGCAATCGCATACGCAGGATCGCGGCGGAGAACTCGCAGGTTTCGACGCTCGCGGGCGGCGCGGAAGGCTTTGCCGACGGCGCGGGCGCGTCCGCCGCTTTCGACACGCCCTCCGCCATCGCCATCGACGCGAAAGGCAACCTCTACGTCGCGGACACGTCGAACAACCGCATCCGCAAAGTGACGCCGGAAGGTCTGGTTTCGACGCTCGCGGGCGACGGCACGGCGGGCGGGCGCGACGGCGCGGCAGGCGCGGCGCAGTTCAACGCGCCCGTCGGCGTGGCCGTAGACCGAAGCGGCGAGCGCGTCTATGTGGCGGACACTTACAACGACAGCATCCGCTTGATCACGACGGGCGACGGGCAGGTCACGACGCTCGCGGGCGGGAGCGCGACGGGCTACGTAGATGGTACGGGGAAGGGCGCGTTGTTCGATACGCCCTGCGCGCTCGTCGCCACGCCGGAGGGAGACTTGTTCGTCGCGGACACGGGCAACCGTCGCCTGCGCAAATTGTCGAGGGACGGGCAGGTCTGGACGCTGCAACTGGTGAACGCCGATGGCTCGCCGTTTGATGAAGCGTTCGAGCCTTTGGGACTCGCGCGCACGCACGACAACTTTCTCTACGTGACGGAGCGCGAGCGCGGGCGCATCTGGCAGATCGCGCCCGACGAACGCACGACGCGCCTCATCGCGGGCGACAACCCCACCGTCAACGACGGAAGCAGCGACGGCAACAGTGCGCGCTTCAATCAACCCGCAGGCATCGCGGTTGACTCGCGCGGCGCGTTGTACGTCGCCGATAGCGCAAATTATCTCGTGCGTAAGTTGACGGCGAGCGGGAGCGCGACGACCGCCGCGAGCGTCGCCACGGTTAACGATTCGACACAAGGCGCGGCGGCCTCGCCCGCCAGTGTTGCCGACGCTCGCACTCCACACGCGGTTGAGAGCGAAGCGTTGCCGCGCCTGTCAGCCGAGGCGTTCGGCATCAAGTCTTTGCCGTGGCCGCTCGACCCGCAAAATTCATGGCATGAAGTCTCCGCGACGATGGGCGAGGTGCGCGGCAGTTACGACACGAGCGATAGCCGCCACCACCTGCACAGCGGCATAGACATCTTCGGCACATACGGGCAGACGGTGCGCGTCGTTCTCGACGAAAAGGTGGAGAGTCCTCTGACCAACTGGGGGCACGGCAGTTTAAACGAGGGCTTGCGCGTCGGCGTGATGGTCTACGTTCACCTGCGCGTCGGGCGCAACGAGAAAGACGAGTTGATTGACGAAGCGCGCTTTATCCCGGAGCGCGACGGAGAAGGGAAACTCAAGGGCATCCGCATCAAACGCGGCACGCGCTTTCGCCCCGGCGACGCCCTCGGCACGATCAATCGCATGTATCACGTCCACATGAATTTCGGCGCGCCGGACGCCGAGACGAACCCGCTCCGGCTTCCGCTCCAAGGCTTCACAGACCGGATTGCGCCGAAGATCGAACGCGACGGCGTGCAACTCTTCGACACGGAGAGCAACGCGCGGCTCACGGAAAAGCGCGACGGTCGCCTCCTCGTACGTCGCGGGCAAATTCGGATCGTGGTTGACGCCTACGATCAAGTTGACGGCAACCAGGCGCGCCGTCGTCTCGGCCTCTACAAACTCGGTTACCAGTTGTTGCGTGCGGACGGCAGCCCCGCCCCCGGCTTCCCGGAGCCGCGCGTGCAGCTTGAGTTCGACCGGATGCCGCCGCATCGAGAAGCCGTGAAGATCGCCTACGCAGACGAAAGCGGCATCACCGTCTACGGCAGCAAGAGCACGCGCTTCCTCTACGAGTTGACGAACATCGTCCGCCACGGTCGCGCCGCGCGCTCCGCGTGGAACGCCTCCGAACTCCCCGCAGGCGACTACACCCTTCGCATCCTCGCCGCAGACTTCCACGGCAACGAAGCGACGGACGGGCGCGATGTCGAGATCAGGATTGAAGACAGATGATGAAGGAGGAGCGAAAGCAGGAGTCAGAAAACAGAATACAGAAGTCAGAATAGAACAGGCACGAATCTTCCTCCTGACTCCTGACTTCTGACTCCTGACTTCTGTTTTCTCGTCCCTCCTTCCGCCTTCATCCTTCCGCCTTCATCGTTTCTTATCTTTCTCCAGCATCGGCTTGAGGTATTGATAGACGGTCGAGGCGACGATGCGTGTGCCTTCGGGGTTGGGATGGACGCCGTCGGCCTGATTGAGGTTTTCGATTCCGGCGACGCGGTCGAGGAAGAAGGGGATGAGCACAAGGTCGTATTCTTTGGCGAGCGCGGGGAAAACTTCCATGCTGGCGCGGCTGTAGTCTGCGCCTGAGTTCGTCGGCGCGTACATCCCTGCGAGCAGGACTTCCGCGCCGCGTGCGCGCGAGCGTTCGATGATCTGCGCGAGGTTCTTGCGCATCTCTGCGGTGGGCAGGCCGCGCAGGATGTCGTTTGCGCCGAGTTCGAGGATGACGAAACGCACGTCGCCTGCGAGCGCCCAGTCGAGACGGCGCAAGCCCCCGGCGGTCGTGTCGCCCGAAATTCCCGCGTTGACCACTTCGTATGCAAAACCGTCGCGCCTGAGTTGCTCTTGTAAGAGCGACGGGTAACTTTCGTGAAGAGATAAGCCGTATCCTGCCGTCAGGCTGTCGCCGAGCGCGACGATCTTCGGGAGGTTTCCGGCGGGCGTCGGCGTCGCGTTGGCGTTGGCGGCGTTCGCGGTTCGCGCGTCGCTCGCGGGAGTCGCGGGCGCGTCGCCGCGTGTGCCGCAGGCGCAGAGGATAAAGGCGGCGAGTAGTGTTAAGCTGAATAAATAAAATGTACGCATGATTGAATTATACAGACTCAGCAAAGAAGTTCCTTCCGGCGCGGAGACTCTGACGATCCTGCACTCGCTCGATCTGACGATCCCGGACGGGCAGTTCGTCTCCATCGTCGGCCCTTCGGGGAGCGGCAAGTCAACCCTGCTCGGACTCATCGCCGGACTCGACGCGCCGACCGCCGGAGAGATACGCATTGACGGCGCGGCCATCACCTCGATGGACGAAGATGCGCTCGCGCACCTGCGCGGCCAGAAGATCGGCATCGTCTTTCAATCCTTCCATCTCATCGCTTCGCTCACGGCCTACGAGAACGTGCTCGTGCCGATGGAGATCGCGGGTTTGAGCAATGCGCCGGAGCGTGCGCGCAGGTTGCTCGAAGAGGTTGACCTGACGGCGCGCGCGCATCATTACCCGTCGCAGTTGTCGGGCGGCGAGCAGCAGCGCGTCTCGATTGCGCGCGCCTTCTCAAACAACCCTTCGATCCTGCTGGCCGACGAGCCGACCGGGAATCTCGATTCACGCAACGGTCGCCACGTCTTCGATCTCATGTTGAAACTCAATCGCCAGCACAACGCGACGCTCGTGCTCATCACGCACGACCATGAACTCGCCGCGCTCGCCGACCGCCGCATCGCGCTGCGCGATGGCCGCGTAGTCAGCGACAGCAGCAGCGGCCTCGTCGGCGTGGATGAGTCGAATAGGACGGGCGGAACGGAACGCGACGCAGCGACGGGCGCAGGCGCGGAGGCGGGCGTGGACGCGACCGGCGAAGACGCTCTGGAGACGACGGAGCAGCGAGGGCGATGAGATTCATCTGGCAAATGGCGCTGCGCGAAATACGCTCTTCTTGGAAGCGCCTGCTCTTTTTCTTCCTCTGCATCGGCATCGGCGTCGGCGCAATCGTCGCGCTGCGTTCGACGATTCAGAACGCGGGCGCGGCGATGGTTTCCGAGGCGCGAAACATCCTCACCGCAGACGTGCAGGTCGATTCGTCGCGCGAGATGAACGAGGCGACGCGCGCCATCATCGGGCGGATCGCAGCCGCGCGCGGCGTCGAGGGACAGACGCAGACCATAGAGGCTTCGACGATGCTGCGTCCCGCTTCGGACGCGCGCGAAGGCGCGTTGATGGTGGAGTTGAAAGGCATCGAAGCGCCCTACCCGCTCTACGGCGAATTCAAATTGGCAAGCGGCGAGAGGTTCACACACG
>DASWNS010000379.1:0-22917 GCA_036399115.1 Pyrinomonadaceae bacterium
TGTCTCTTTCGTCGTTTCAAACATGTGCGCTTCCTCTAGTTTTACCGGCGATGACGGTTCACTGCTTCTATGCTCTTTCGTCGTTTCTCATTGCTCCTCTTGTAAGTCGTCTTCGTCGGGAGTCGCACGGCGCGGACGGACGGTGGCGTTTGAAGGCTGCGCGGCGGGCGCGTCCGTTCCCGTCGCAGCCGGGCGGAGGGCGCGTGCGCCGACTTCCACGCGGAATTGTCCCTGCTCATCGTAGAGCCGTTTGTATTGCAGGGTGTTTCTGACGACGCCCTGCACGTAGCCGCGCGTTTCGCGGAAGGGCACGGCCTCCGCCCACTCGTCCATCTCGGCGGGGAGTTCGGCGCGCCAGCGCACGGCGCGACCGGGTCCCGCGTTGTAGGCGGCGGCCACGTATTCGATGCGCCCGAAGGTGTTGAGTTGATCGCGCAGGTAGCCCGTGCCGATCTGGATGTTGAGTTGCGGGTCGGAGAGCAAAACGTCCTTCGTGATGGCGCGCGTGATGCCATACTTGCGTGCGGTGCGCTGCGCGGTGTCGAGCAGGAGTTGCATGAGGCCGTAAGCGTTCGCATGAGACGCGGCGCGCGGGTCGAAGACGGACTCCTGCCGGATCAGCCCGGCGACGCGATACGGATCGATGCTCTTGGCGCGCGCCTCACGCGTGATCGTCTCCCAGTAGGCGAGCGGGTAGAAGACATCCCACTCTTCGCGCGTGAGTTCTTCCGGCTTCATCTGCGAATAATCGGGATAACTTTTTTGCAGCGCGAGAAAGGCGTGCAGGTTCTGCTGGCGCGTGCGATAGATGCGCGCCTTCGCCAGATTCAGACGCGGGCTGCGCGGCGCAGACTCCAAAACCTTATTCACTTCATCCAACGCGTACTCGTCGAGGCCGACGACGTTCAGTTGGTCTGCTTTCGCCAACGCTTCGTTCGCATCTGCCGTGGCAGTCTCTTCGGCTACGGAGACTGTGCTGAGATTGACGACGGCGCGCGCGACCTGCGGCTCCGGCACGTATCCAGTTGCCGCAACGGGGTGCGTGCGTTTCAGTGCATCGAGTCGCTGGCGTGCGAGATCGCCGTACCAGTTGGCGTCGTAGCGTTGCAGCATCGCTTCGTAGAGCGTGCGCGCACGTTCGAACTGGCCTGCGCGTTCGGCGTCGCGCGCCGCCCAGTAACCGGCGCGCCCGCGATTGTCCGTGTTGCGGTCGGCATAGGCGGCGAGGTGTTCGAGCAGAAGGCGCGCGCTCTCCGTGTAGTTCTTCGACTCGTGCGCCGCCCAGGCGAGTTCAAACTGCGCCTGCGCCACCTCGGCTGCGCCCGGATAGGCGGCGACCGCCGCGCGGTAAAAGTTTGCGGCCTCGAAGGTGTTCTTCGCGTCGCGCGCGATCTGCCCGGCGGCGGCCAGCGCGCGTTTCGTATAAGTGTGTTCGGGAAAAGCGCGGCGCATCTCCGCGTGCACGGTGCGCGCCGCCTCCCATTGACGCGACTTCGCGTGAGCCTGCACGAGATAGAAGAGGGCTTCGACACGCGCCTCACCCGCCGAAGTGGGAATCGCGTTCAAGGCCGCGACGGCTTCGGGCAGACGGCTCGTTCCGGCGTTGAAAGCGGCGATGCCGCGACGCAACTGCGACCCGGTATCGGCGGTAGGGGGGAAACGTGTGAAAGCGTCGCCATAGGCGGCGGCGGCTTCGCCGTAACGCTTCGCTTCATAAAGTTTGTGAGCGCGCGTCGTCGCTTCATTGGCGGACGCGGGCGCGAGCGTCGAACCGAGGCGCGCGAGCGCGCTCGCGGCTTCGGCAGCGCCGGGCGAGGCGGGCGCGAAGAAGTAGAGGCGACGGTAGGCGGCGAGCGCGCGCGTCGTGTCGCCGGTCTGCTCTTGAGCTTTCGCGGTCAGGAGGAGCGCGCCCCCGTCGTCGGCTTCCGCTAAACTTTTGACGAGCAGCGGCACGGCGGACGCCGCGTTCTCTTGGAGGGCGATTTCGGCGTTGCGTAAAGCGGCTTCGCGTGCACGAATCGAGCGCGGGTAGTCGCGCGCGAGCTGTTCGTAAGCGGCGCGCGCTTCGGTGCGGCGTCCGGCTTTGGCGAGCGCGTCGGCGCGCAGGAGCAGCGCGTAGTCGCCGAGCGCGGTCTGTTGTCGAAAGGCGTCCGAGTCGAGCAGCGCGACTGCGCCCGCCGTGTCGCCCGCCGCGAGCTTGATGCGCGCGCGCACCATGCGCGCCAGCGCGCCCCCTGCCGTTCTGGCATACTGCGTCTCGATGCTTGCCACCGCGCTCTCCGCAGGCAGCGCAGCCGGTGGGACGCCGTGCGTCAGAGCGCGCAGACGCTCGATGGCTTCGGGTTCGCCCGCCTGATTCGGAGGCGGCGCGCTGCAACTCGCGCTCGCAAACGGCAGCAGCAATGCTCCCGCAGCGGCGACGACAAACGCGATGGAGACGAAGACGACTTGATACCGGCGATAAACTTTTCTCAAAACTTTTCCACTCCCACGCCCTGCGAGATGAACAACTCGCTCCGGCAGTTGAAACTTACAGCCCGTTCCCTATAGCTCGCTGCTACGACACCGCTTAAGCTAACTTGCTGCGACCGGGGAGAGCAAGTTGAGGCTGGCCGGAACCCGCGCGCCCGGTGCCTCCGGACTTCGCTAGGATGCGGCGACTTGTGAAGGCCGTTCGCCGCGAAAGAAATGTGAAGGCCGTTCGCTCCGAAAGAGAAAGGGCGGGGAGTTTAAGCCCCGCCCTGCAAAGAGTCTCGCGTTGCTGCGCGTCGTCAGACGCCCGCGCTTGCGCCCGGATAGCCGCCGCCGAGTTTTTCGGAGTTGCCTTCGGCGAGCGTGTTGACGAGTTCGTGATGGAAATAGTCGTAGCGCGAGGCGACGTTTGCCGCGACACGCTTGTCGTACATCTGGCGCGAGCGGTCGATCTCTTCGCGCAGGCGTTCGTAGAGGTTGCCCTGTTCGCGCCCGTCGCGCACCTTCTGTTCGTTGTAGAGTTTGATCTCGGAGACGAGCAGGCGCGCGAAGCGACGCGCATCGTTGTGATAACGCCGCTCCTCTTCGCTGACTTCGACGGGCAACTCCGCGTCCGCGCCGGAGCGACGCGAACTGCCCCCGAGCGGCGCGGCGACGGGCGGCGGGGCGACAGGTGGCGGCGGCGCGCTTGTCGCCTCCGGTTCGACGGCGAGCGTTGCCGACGGGGTCGGCGTCACACGTTCGCCGAAAGTCTCCGGCGCGACGGGCGGCCTCATCGCTTCGGTGGCGTAGGCCGGTTCGATGCCGCGCTCCACTTGCGGTGCGGCGGCGAACGCCGGTTCGTGCGGCTGCGCCGTTCCGGCGTTCGGAGCCTGCGCGGGTTCAGCCTGTTGTGGAGCGGAAACTGCTTCCCGGCCTGCGGCGGGCGCGCTCGCTTCGACGGAGACTGACGCCGACGGCGCGTGCGTGCGTTCGGCTGCGGGACGGGGCGCGGCGCGTGTCACGGCCAGCAGTTCGACGGACATGCTGGTGACGCGCACGAGCGTCTCCAAAGCTTCGAGGTTGATCGCGTCGGGTTCGAGTCCGGCGCTATCGGCATACAGCACGGCGACGCATTTGCCGCGCGCGATGAGCGGGATGGCAACCATGCGCTGCGGCGGTTCGTCTCCGAGCTTCGAGATCAGTTGGTGGTCGTCTGCGTTCGTGCCGGGTTCGCCGCTCCAGGTCGAGCGCGCTGCGACGGCGCGGCTCAAGAGCGTCTCGGCTGAGAGCGGCAGCGAAATTTCGCGCACCGCATCGTCGCCCACAGTGCCTTCGAGGCCGCGTGCGCGCCAGCCGGTCGCGCGTTCGTTCTTGACGACGAAGAAGGCGAGACGAGGCGTGAACGAGGCGGCGCGGTTGACGAGCGTGTTGAGAATGTCGGCTTGCGAACGCTGGTTGTCGATGTCGTCAACGGCGGCTTTCAGGAGCGCGATGTCGCTCGTCGCGCGGGCGCGGGCGGAAGTTTGCGCCGCCGCTTCCGTCCCCTTGCCGGTCGCGGCGCGCAGGTGCTCCGAGATCGAGATGGCAATCGGCGCGTCTGAGAGCGAAGCGTCGGAGAGGCGTTCGCTGAGGCGCGTGAACGCTTCGTTGACCTGACTTTGCAGCCGCGCGATCTCTTCCTGCTGCCCCTGCACGCGCGCGCGGATATAGTTCTCCACCTCGGCGCGCAAACTCTGTTCCAAGTCTTCGCTTCCTGCCACCTGTGACTCTCCTTCTGTCGTCGTGTTGTTCGATAGTGCGGGCTGGCTCGCGCCCGGTAGGTCGCGGGGTCTGTCAGGTGTTTTTGACTGACCGGAGGCGCGCGCTGACAAGAGCGCAAGTGCCAGTCGAGGATTATGGCGGGCGGGCGCGCGCACTGTCAAGCAACTCTTGAAACGGGGAAAGGAGGAAGGGAGAAAGGTGAAGGTGGCGGCAAAAGTGTAGATGAATAGTGGGCGCGGTTCGCGCTATCCGCTCGCTGCGTTCCGCTCTCCCTTCTCCCGCCCCAATGTTTGACACGCGGCGCGCTCTACGTTATAACGGGCGCGCCTCTCCGTCGTTACTGCTGTTGATCCACTGTGCGGAAGCATATCCGGCGAACCCTGAAAGGGTTGACGCACGACCCGCTCTCATGAGCCGAAACGACAATGCCCCCAACAAGCATCCTGATCGCTGATGATTATGACGATAATCGTGAACTCCTGCGCCTGATGTTGGAGGGCGCGGGCTACAGCGTGCGCGAGACGAGGGACGGGCGTGAGTGTGTGGCGGCGGCGCGCGCCGAACCGCCCGACATCGTGCTCATCGATCTCTCCATGCCCGTCCTCGACGGCTGGGCGACGCTGCGCGAACTGCGCGCAGACGAACGCACACGCACGCTCGCCTGCGTCGCCGTCACGGCTCTGGCCGCCGAGCAAGACCGCACGCGCGCGCTCGACGCGGGCTTCGATGCCTATCTCGCCAAACCTTATCGCTCACGCGATCTGCTCGAACTCGTCGAACGCCTCCTCCGCCAGACCCGCACCGCGACCGACGCTTCGCGCCAAAATTTATGACCGATGATTCGCGCCACTCCGGCAGCAGCAGCCGCACGGAAAAAGATGACGAAGATGAGTTGACGCCGGGGCGCATCCTCGTCGCCTTCGAGAAACTTTTCGGCGGCGGGCGCGGCGTGCAAAAGTTCGCGCGTTCCGGCCTGCGCTACATGCGGCTCGCGGGCGGTGCGGTGCTCGTCGAACAGAACCCGAAGAAGAAGAGCGAATGGGCTAAGCTTGCACAGGCAGGCCGACGCGTCGCATGGGTCATGCACGAAGGCGAATATCTCGCGCGCGTCGTTGACGGCGAAGTCTCCATGCTCGATTAAAGACGGGGCACGGAGCCTCGCGCAAAGTTCTCACAACACGGAAGTCTCCTCGATGAGCCGCCCCTGCGCGAATCTCTCCGCGCCGAGCGCGCTCACGTCCATCAACTCCGCGCGCCCGTCGAGAATCAACTCCGCGAGGATGCGACCCGTCGCGGGCGCGTGCATCACGCCATGACCGCTGAACCCGTTGGCGAGGAACAGCCCGCAGACGCCCGGCGCTTCCCCTATAATCGCGTGATGGTCCGGCGTCAACTCGTATAGCCCCGCACGACAGCGACTCTCATTCAGCGTCGCCCCATGCACGAGATGCGGCACGCGCTCGCGTGCGCGCTGCAAGACTTTCGCGGTGAAGAGAGGGTCAAAGTCCGTCTTGAAACCCGGCGTCTCCGTCTCGTCAGGCCACGCCAGCAGAACGCCCGGCGACTCCAACTCGCGCGCTTCCGGTCGGAAGTGAAACCCGTTCGACATGTCTATGACCATCGGCAAGCCTTCCGGCACAGGCGCGGCAGGCCGAACGCTCGCCAACTGCCTGCGCAAAGGCACGACCGGAATCTCCACGCCCGCCATGCGCGCCGTCTCCGCCGCCCACGCGCCCGACGCATTCACCACGGCGCGCGTCGAGATGCGCCCGCGCGTCGTCTGCACGCCCGCGACGCGCCCGCCTTCAACTTCGATGCCCGTCACTTCTGTCTCCGTCTGCACGCGAACGCCGCGCGCCGTCGCGCGCGCGGTGAACCCGCCGAGCACTCTGAGCGGCGCGATGAAACCGTCCGTCTGGCAGAACGATCCGCCCGTCACGTCGTCCGTACGCAATCCCGGCACGCGCCGCGCGATCTCGTCCGCGCCGACGAGTTCGACGTTCTTTAAGCCTTCCGCCAGTTGTCTCTCACGGGTCCGCTGCAAGTAGTCGAACTGCTCCGCGCTGGTCGCGACGAAAAGATAACCGGCGGCCTCGTAGCCGCAGGCGTGCCCGGTCGTTTCCTCGAAGCGCGTGAAGAAATCTATCGAGTAACGCGACATACGGATATTGATCGCGGTCGCAAACTGCGCGCGCACGCCGCCCGTCGCCTTGCCCGTCGAACCCAAGCCCTGCGCCGCCTCGCGCTCGACGACGACGACATCCGTGCAGCCGCGCTCCGCCAGGTGAAACGCGACGCTCGCCCCGACGATGCCGCCGCCGATAATGACCACGTCCGCCGTCTGTTGCATAGGTTTATGGAACGAAGACGATCTCGCTCACGTTCCCCTGCGGCAAAGCGAAGCGGAGGCGTCGCTCGTCGCGCTCGAAGGAGACGTTTCTGGCCGCATCGCGCCCGTCGATGCGAATCTCTTTCGGTCTGGTTTCGAGGCCGAGCACTTCGACGGAAGTGATGGGGCGCGCGCCGCCGAAGTCGCCGACGCGTTTGAAGCGAATCGCGCCCGCGCTCTGCGTGACGGTCGTGGCGCGCCATGCGCTGCGCCGGTAGCCGTAGCCGTCGCCCTCGTCTTCGTGGATGCGACCCACGCCGTCTGCGCCGGAGATGATCTTGACGGAGAGCGGCGCACGCGCCATCTCGCCCGTGTGCTGGACGACGGCCTGCATGGGAATGATCGCGCCCGCCCGTGCGAAGAGCGGGAGGCGCGCGAGCGGCGCATCAATCTCCGCCGTGGTGCCGCCTTCGTAGCGTGCGCCCGTCCACCAGTCGATCCACGCGTCGCCTTTGGGAAAATAGACCGGACGCTTCGTTTCACCCTGCACGACGACGGGCGCGACGAGCAGGTCGTCGCCTAAGAGAAATTGTTCGGCGGGGAGCGCGGGCGCGTAGGTGTTGTAGTCAGCCGGATAGTTGAACCAGAGGGGACGCATAACGGGCATCCCGGTGCGTTCGTGTTCGCGGAAGAGCGTGTAGATGTAAGGGAGGAGTTGATAGCGCAACTCGATTGAGGCACGGTTGATCCGCTCGTGAGTTTCACCGAACGACCACGGTTCGCGCTCCTGCAAGCGCGCAGAGATGTGGGAGCGATAGAAGGGTGTGAGCGCGGCGGCCTGCAACCAGCGCGTGTAGAGTTCGGCGGATGCGTTGCCGGTGAAGCCGCCCACGTCCGCGCCGACGAAGGGCACGCCGGAGATGCTCAGGTTCGTGAGCATCGCGATGGAGAGTTGCAGGTGTTCCCAACTCGGCACGTTGTCGCCGGTCCAGACGGCGGAGAAGCGTTGCACTCCGGCGTAGCCCGCGCGCGTCAGGACGAACGGGCGCGCCTCGGGGCGCAGGCGTTGCACGCCCTCGAAAGTCGAGCGCGCCATCTGCATGCCGTAGACGTTGTGATAACGCGCGTGGTCGCCCGGTTGCCCGTCGCCCGCGTGGCGCACGTCGAGCGGGAAGGTCTTGGCCGGGTCGTGCATCACGTTCGGCTGCGGCGGGCGCGTGTCGGGCGGGAAGGTGGCGGGTTCGTTCATGTCGTTCCAGAAGCCGCTCACGCCTTCGTCCAGATGCTTCGCGTAGAGCGAGCCGAACCAGGAGCGCGCCTGCGCGCTCGTGAAGTCGGGGAAGGCGCAGACGCCCGGCCAGACGTTGGCGCGAAACTCCGCGCCGTCCGGCTTCCGGTGAAAGAAACCGCCCGCGCGTCCCGCCTGATAAGCGAAATAGTTTTCGTCAACCTTGATGCCGGGATCAATGATGAGGACGGTACGAAAGCCGTCCCGGCGTAAGTCCGAGAGCATCTTCGGCGGGTCGGGAAACCGCTCCTTGTCCCACGTGAAGACGCGGTAGCCGTCCATGTAATCAATGTCGAGATAGATCACGTCGGCGGGAATTTTGCGTTCACGAAAGCCGCGCGCGATCTCGCGCACCTTCGCTTCGGGAAAGTAAGACCAGCGCGACTGTTGATAGCCGAGCGACCAGAGCGGCGGCAGAGGCATGCGCCCGGTGAGTTCCGTGTAGTCGGCGAGAACTTTCTGCGGCGTGCGCTCGCGCCCGCCCGTGAAGACGTAATAGTTCAACTCGCCGCCCGCCGCGCCGAACGTGTAACGCTCGGGCGCGCTGTGTCCCATGTCGAAGTGCGTGCGGTAAGTGTTGTCGAAAAAGAGTCCGTAGGCGCGACCCTGCCGGAGCGCGATGAAGAAGGGAATGGATTGATAGATGGGATCGAGGCCGGGCGTATAACCAAAGGCGTCCGTGTTCCAGTTGACGATTGACTGACCCTGCCGCGAAGTGGGCAGAGCCTTCTCGCCGAAGCCGTAATAGAACTCCAACGCGTCGCGCCGCTTCGACGCCTCAATCGCGCCGCTCTCAAGATCGAACGAGACAGGACGCCCGCGTTCGTCCTCCAACAACACGTTCCCGCCCGCGTCCAGAATCGTCAGCGCAAACGGGCGACGACGAATAACGATCTTCCCTCCATCCACGCGCGTCGTGATCTCAATCGTCTCACGCGTCTCCTTGATCGACGCCGCGACCGTCTTCCGATCCCGCGCCCACGTCGCATAAGAGAAATCACGCTCGAACACGCCGCGCGGCGCGAACCGGACGCGCACCACGTCGAGATCGAAAAACGTCACACGCGCACGCGCGCCGCTCGACAACGTGAGCACGACGCCGTTCGTCTCTCGCTCCACCGCGACGACATCGCCCGCCGCGCGCCACGCCCCACGCGCCTCGAACGCCGCGAAACTAAAAGCAAAAAGGAGCGCACAGGCCACCGCACGAAGTTGCCGGTTATGATGAAGAGTTGCGTTCATACTATTCAAGTCTCAAATTCAGTGACGAGTGACGAGTTAAAAACTGAGAACTGAAAACTTGTCTTGATCCTTTCTCGTCACTTGTCACCCGTCACTATTGATTGGGACTTAACTATTTCTCATAGACGACGCGCCCGCCGAGAATGGTGATGGCGGCTTCGGTCTGCAAAATCTCTCCGGGCTTGATGGTCAACAGGTCGCGCGAGTGGACGACGAGGTCTGCGAGCATGCCGGGCGCGAGTTGGCCTTTCTGCTCCTCTTCAAAGGACGCGTAGGCCGACCCGGCGGTGTAGCAACGGATGGCCTCGGCGATGGATAAGCGTTCCTGCGGCCACCAGCCGCCCGCCGGGTCGCCCTCCGTCGAGCGGCGCGTGACGGCGGCGTAGAGTCCGAGATAAGGATTGATCGGCTCGACCGGCCAGTCCGTCCCGAAGGCGACGTGGACGCCGTGCGCCTGCATCTTGTGCCACGCATACGCGCCCTGCACGCGATACTCGCCGAGGCGATCCTGCGCCCAACGCTTGTCCGAGATGGCGTGCGACGGTTGCATCGAAGCGACGACGCCGAGCGAGCGAAAGCGCGCGAAGTCCGACGGCGCGACGACCTGCGAGTGCTCTATGCGATGGCGAAATTTATTAAGTCCGGCTTCATTCTCAATGTCAGCGCGGGCTGCTTGCGTATCGCCCGGTTTTGCGGGATTCGCCTGCCTGACAGCAGGTTCAGGCGAAGGAGCTTGCGCAGGCTTTTCATCTCGAATAGAGCGTGCCGCTTTAAAGCCGTCGAGCGCCATGCGGTTCGCGCGGTCGCCGATGGCATGAAGCGCAATCTGGAATCCGGCGGCATCGCGTTCGACGATCATGCGCGTCAGTTCTTCGGGCGGGCGGCGCGGGATGCCGCTGTTGTGCGGGTCGTCTGCGAAGGGCGCGAGCATGGCGGCGGTGCGCGAGCCGAGCGTGCCGTCAACGTAGCCCTTGAGTGCGGTCAGGCGGATGCGCAGCGGGTCTATTTTGAACGACGCAAACTCCGCGCGCTGGGCTTTCAGACGCTCGACCGTATCCTCGAAGTTCTGCCACTCTGCGACGCGGACGGTCAGTTTTCCCGCTTGCAGGAGTTCGCGATAAAGTTCGATTGATTCGTAGCCGGAGTTGTCCTGAATCGAAGTGATGCCGTAGCGGCGCGCCTCTGCGAGCGCGCGTTCGGCGGCCTGCATCCGTTCGGCGCGCGACGGTTGCGGCACGACGCGCCCGACGAGTCCCGCCGCAGTCTCTTTCAAAATCCCGGTCGGTTGCCCGTCCTGATCGCGCAGAATCTCGCCGCCTTCGGGCACGGGCGTTTCGCGCGTCACGCCTGCCTGTTTCAGCGCGAGCGAATTCGCCCAACTCACGTGGCCGTCCACGCGCTGCACGTAGACAGGGTTGTTCGGCGCAACCGCATCCAGGTCGGCTTTCGTCGGCCACTGGCCGCCCCACAGCGTATGGTCCCAACCGCGCCCGAGAATCCACGCCCCCGCAGGCAGTTCGCGCACCTTCGCCGCGATGCGCGCCTTCGCTTCCTCAAGCGTCCGCGCGCCGACGAGTTCGACGCGCAACAGGGAGAGGCCGCCGCCGATGAAATGCAGGTGGGCATCGTTGAAGCCGGGCGTGACGAGACGCCCGCGCAGGTCAATCGTTCGCGCGCCCCTGTAAGCGCGATTGATCTCGGCGTTCGTGCCGACGGCGACGATGCGATCCGCTTCGATGGCGACCGCCTCCGCGAGCGTGCCGCGCGCATCGGCGGTAAAAATCTTGCCGTTCGTGAGTACGAGACTAACAGCGCGTTGCGGCGGCAGCGTTGACGACGCATTGAAGGCGGCGCGCGTTGAGTCGTGTGTCGAGCAGAGAAGCAGTGCGACGAGTGAGAGGGCGAGCGTGGTGCGAAGTAGTTTCATAACGGGCGATTCAGATGTGCATGTGAACGTGTCCGAGCGGCGATTGTTATATCACTAAACCTGCGCCGCGCCCATTCTCCGGTTGGGCGTCTGCCCTTGTCAGGCCATGTGGAGCCACTACATGCCGGAGAGATAATTTTCAAGCGCACTGTTCGGGTAGAGGCTTATGCGGCTGCGTTTGTCCCTGTCATATAAGTTGACGGAGAGACAGGGCTTGGGAGTCACGTCTTTTAAACTTCTCCGCACCTGCCCGTCCTGTTGCCCGCCTGAGTTGGCTCAAGCCGGAGCGTTCTTAAAGTTAAGCAAAAATAGCGCGCGTGCTATTATCGAGCGGACTTTTCAACTTTTAAGGGATAAGGGAAGAACAGTTTCGCCTGTCGGTGAGGGCGACTGTTCGACAGCTACATCATGCGCGTTCTGGTAACGGGTGGCGCGGGTTACATCGGCAGCGTCGTGACGGAAGAGTTGGTGCGAGACGGCCATGAGGTCGTCGTCTATGACAGTCTGTATAAAGGTCATCGCGGGGCGGTGGTCGAGGGCGCGACGCTCATCGAAGCGGATTTAATGGACGGCGAACGCTTGCGCCGCGCTTTCCGTGAGCAGCGCACGGAGGCTGTGATTCATCTGGCGGCGGATTCGCTCGTCGGCGAGTCGGTTATGAACCCGGCGAAGTATTATCGCAACAACGTCGTCGCAGGGCTTGCCCTGCTCGATGCGATGAACGAGTGTGAAGTGCGCCGCCTCGTCTTCTCTTCAACCGCCGCCACCTACGGCGAACCGGAGAAGCAGCCGATTGAAGAGAGCGACCCGACGAACCCGACCAACACTTACGGCCAGACGAAACTGGCTTTCGAGCACGCGCTGCCGTGGTATGAATGCGCGCACGGAATGCATTACGCCTCTCTGCGTTACTTCAACGCGGCGGGCGCAACCGAGCACTGCGGCGAGATGCACGACCCGGAGACGCATCTCATCCCGATCATTCTGCAAGCGGCGAAGGGCACGCGCGAGGCCGTGGAAATCTACGGCGAAGACTACCCGACGCGCGACGGCACCTGCGTGCGCGATTACATACACGTCGTCGATCTCGCACGCGCGCACATCCTCGCGCTCGGCATACTCGACGAGCGCAGCGCGATCTACAATCTCGGCTGCGGCGGCGACGGCTACACGGTCAGGGAAGTGATCGACACGGCGCGCAAGGTGACGGGACGCGAGATCAAAGTGCGCGTCGGCGCACGGCGCGCGGGCGACCCGGCCTTCCTCGTGGCGAGTTCCGCGCGCATCAAACGCGAACTCGGCTGGTCGCCGCAGTTTCAGGATTTGCACCTCATCATCGAGTCGGCCTGGGCGTGGATGGAGCGGCACCCGCGCGGCTATGAGGAATAGAGGCGACGCTTCGCGCGCACCGGCACTCGAACCGGGCGGGGAAGAGCGGGCGGGAAAAAAGGCGGGCGGCGCACAGTCGAAATACTGCGCGCCGCCCGCTCTGTTTATGGGTTGGAACGAAGGCGCGCAATCCGTGCGTGCGCGCCTTCGTAGAGTTTAACGCTTACGCTTCGCGCCCTGTCGGGTCGCTGCCGCCGCGCCCGGCTTGGCAGACTTCTTCGTGGCGGGAGTCTTCATCGCGGCAGCGGCTTCGCTCGTGGAGGCTGAGGGCGTGATCACGGCTTCGACGTTGACGAGGAAGCGGAAGAAGCCGTTTTGCATCACGCCGAGGTTGAACTCCACGTTGACCGATGCGCCCGAAGCGATCTGCACGGGCGCGATGAATTCGACGGTTGAATTCACGCCGCCGCCGAGCGGTTGATTCGGCGGTTGCCCCGCCTGCGTGCCCGACACAGGCACGACCGCTCCGGTGCTGAGCGTGACGTTGAAGTTGGAAGCGTCCGAAGGCACGACGCGCAGGTCGGCCTGCCCGTTGCCCGGAGCATAGCCCGGACTGTTGAGCGTCGTGATGTCTACGACGCGGAAGCGCAGGCGCGTCACGATGCCGCCCGTAGTGTTGGTGAACTTCCGGCGCAGCTTCAACGTGCCGAAGTCTCCGTTGGGCACGGGCGTGCCGATGCGGCGGCGATTCTCGCAAGTGCCCGCGCCCGCGCAGGTGTCTATGGACGAAGCCTTGATCACGCTGTTGCGTTGGATGGGCGAAGCGAGGTTCTCCGGACCCGGCGCGCCGAGCACGGATTGCACGCCGTTGAACTGCGCGGCTGACGTGGAGACGAAGACGAAATCGGCGGCGTTGTCGTTCGTGTCCTGCGGCAGCCCCGTGACCAGTTTGCGCGCGAAACTATAGTCGCCGTCCACCGAGCCGACGGGCGGGAGCGCGGTGCCCTCGTAGTAGAGCGGGCTGGCGGTTGTGAACCCGACCGCGTCGAAGCGTGTGGTGGGCGTAAAGGTTGTGGACGAGCCGAAGAGGGCGATGCCCGTGTCGTCTTCAATCTCCGTCTCGTAAGTCATGTTGGGGGCGGCGACGGTGGACAGCGCGTAGAGGGCGTGCGCGCCGAGATAGTGGCTGCGCGCAGGGATCAACGTGCCCGCCGGAATGACGAAGCGCACGCCGCCATTTGGGGCGACGACCGCCCACCCGGCGGAGTTGTCGGCGGTATCAACCGTGAACGGGACGTTCGTGTTGTTGTAGATTTCCACGAACTCGTCGAAAAGGCCGTCGGACACTCCCGGCGGGCCTTGCCCACGGAAACGAAACTCGCTGATGAGTATCTGTCCGGCGACGGGCAGCGGGCAGGCGTTGCCTCTGCCGTCGTCGTCCGTGTCGGCCTGATCGGGGTTGGCGAGGTAGCGGCAGTTGTCGCTGCCGTCGGGCACGCCGTCGTTATCGTCGTCGGGGTCGCAGGCGTTGCCCTGCCCGTCGCCGTCCGTGTCGGTCTGGTCCTGGTTAGCCACGGTCGGGCAGTTGTCGGAGGTGTCGGGGATGCCGTCGTCGTCATCGTCGGTATCGCAGCCGTCGGGCGCGCCGTCGCCGTCCGAGTCCGGGAGCGGGGCGGTCAGGAACGGGATGAAGTCAACCACGAAATTGGGATCGCGGATGACGACGCCCGTGCCCGCGGGGTTGCGCCCCTGCTCGTCGGTGGGGCCGTTCGGTGCGCCCCAGTAGTTGTTCTCGGCGTTGAGCGTGCCGGTGTATTGCCCCGTGTCGATGCGAATGCCGAAGGGCATCGTCTCGATGTTGTTGAAGTTGGCGGTGACGTTGGAGTTCGTGCCGGAGCCGAAGTTGGGGATGCGGATCGCGCTCGTGTTGGCCGCGCCGCCGGAGATCGCGTTGCAGGTGATGACGATGCCGTTGTTGCCGCCGCCGATGAAGATGACGCTGCCCTGCGAACCCGTCACGACGTTGCCCGTGATGATGATGGCGCTCGAATTGAAGAAGACCATCGAGTTGTCGTTGACGAGTTGATTCGAAGAGACGGTGATGTTGCTCTGCGTCCCGGCGAAGACCATCGCCGCAGAGGTGTGCCCGGTAAAGCGATTTTGATTGATGACGACGTTCGACGCGCCCTGATCGGAATAGATGGCGTTGCCGCTCGCCGCGCCCGCGCGGTTGTTGCCCTCGAAGCGGTTGAAACGCACGATAGACTGGATCGCGCCGTTGCTGTTGAGGTAGAGGCCGAAGGTGTTGTCGCGGATGATGTTGTTGAAAATCCGGTGGCCGGAGCGATTGGCCGCGAGCGTGATGCCATTGGCGAGGGGCGCGGCGCTGCCCTCCTGCACGGTGAAGCCGTCGACCGTGGCGTTCGAGGCGGTGATGTTGAAAGAGCCGCCGGGAGAGTTCAGCACAGACTCGTCCGTGACCGGGACGGCGCGCGTGCGCGCGTCAACTCCGGCCTGCGCGCCGCGCAGGTTGAGAGCCTTGTTGACGGTGACAGTCTCCGTGTAAGTCCCGGCGCAGACATCGATCTGATCGCCGTTGCTGGCGGCTGCTACCGCCGCCGTGATGCTGGTGTGCGCGGCAAAGGGGCATTGCACGCGGTCGTCGTCAACCTGCCGGATGCGCCCGCCCGAAGGCGATTGGCAAGCATCGCCGATGCCGTTCTGGTCTTCGTCTTCCTGACCGGGGTTCGGGGTGTTCGGGCAGTTGTCGGCGCCGTCGGGCACGCCGTCGAGGTCGAGGTCGGGTTCGAAGTTGAAGGTCGTGTAGGCGTCGGCGATGCCGATGGTGAAGGCGTCCACGTTGCCGTCGTAGCCGTTAGCCCAGGGGCCGCCCGCGCGGAAGAGGAGCACGCCCGCCGTCTGGGGCGTGCCGCCGTGGAAGATGGTGGCGTTCGGGAAACTGGCGAGCACCTGCGGCCAGGTGCAGGGGGCGTTCTGCGGGCAGACGCCGTTGCTCCCGTTTGCGCCCGGCCTCGACGCATACCACCTACCCGCCAGCGCATGCCACGTCTGCCAGACGTTCTGCTGCGGGTTGGTGCCGCTTTGATAGGGTTCGAATACGAGCCGACCCTGATAGGCGGCGTTGCCGCCCGCGCCGTCATAGTCGATGTCGAACTGGAGGGCGATGTCCACCGCCTGATCCGGATTGGTGTTCTTATAAGTGCTGTAGCGGAGTTGAGAAATTTGGTCGAGGCGCGTTCCGGCGTAGGCTTGGGTGCCGAGGTTGTGGCGGCCTGTCGCATCGACGGTCAGGTTCGCGCTGCCGCCGCCGAGCGGGGGCGTGGCCGGACCTTGCTCGAACCCCCCCGAACCGTTCGCGCCTTCGTTGAAGAAGAACCAGCCGTTGAGATTTGCGGGCAACACGAGCACGGCGGTCGAGTCCGGGTCGCCGTCGGCGTCCGCATCGTTTGCGGAGTTGAGCAGCATGTTATCGATCAGGAAGCCCTGCCCGGCGGTGGCGGGAGCGGGCGCGCCGCTTGTGCGGAAGAGAATTGAATCGACCGTGCGGGTGGGATTTTCTTCAACGTCGCGGTAGTAGTCTTCCCAACTCGTGCCCGTGTGTTCGAGCACGCCGTTGACATAAACTCTGACGACATCGTTCGAGTCGCCGTCGACGAAGTTCATCGTGAGCTTGATGGTGTGCGGCACGGCGCGGCTGAGGCCGCTCGTGAGGTTGGTCTGCACGAAGTCGTTCTGGCCTCGCTGGTAGTCGAAGAAATTAACTTCGAGGCCGGAGGGCGTGTCGAGCATCTGCACCCAACTCATGCGCGCGCCGTCGCCACGGTCGGGGCTGGCGACGACGGAGAGGCCGGGCTGCTCCGAGCCGGGGACGGTGGAGGCAAATTGCCACTCGGCCTCGAAGTAGTTCTGGCGCACGCCTCTGGATAAACCGGCGTTCTCCGCGCCCGTCTCGCCCGCCTCGTTGACGACGGATTTCGAGAAGGTGCCATCCTGAAAGCAGCCGCTCGTCACCGCATTCGACATGCGCAAACTCTGCGTCCCGAAAGCGGCGGGCGCGCCCGAGTTGGAGACGACCGCGTGATCGTATTGAGCGCAGCCCAGACCCGCGCTGCCCAGACTGCTCCAACCGTCTTGATTATGAATTGAGCCGGGGGCATAAGCGGTCGGCTCGAACCTGATGGCTGAACTGTCGGCTGTGACCACGACCAGAGGGAGAATGAGAACGGCAAGCAGCGTGAGTACGACGAGGGAAGGCAGAATTTTTCTGTAGTTCATTCGGGGGAATACTCCTAGAGAGAGAGTGCGCACTGAGTATAGACAGCGGGTTACGGCCTAACCCGTCGAGGATACTCTGACAGTCTGCTATACAGAGGCGGGCTATATAGTGTCTAAAAGGCTACCAAGAGGGGCAGCCGGGCTTTGATGAGGCAGGATAATAGTCGCTGGCTTAACTGCAAGTCAACTTCTTTTGGCCTTTTCGGGCGGAAATTCAGAGGCCGGAAGTCAGAAAATCCTGATGCGTGAAAGCAGTTTTCTACTGTCTCTCAACGCAGCGGTTTTCACTTCCCACTGCGTCAGGAAGTCTCGCCCTCCGCCGTTAGAAACTGGTTCAACTCGTGGGCGGTGGGGAGGGCGGCGCGTGCGCCGAGGTCGCGGCATTTGAGGGCGGCGACGGCGCAGCCGGTGTTGAGGCAGGCTTCGATTGTTTCGCCTTGCAGCATCGCATAGAGGAAGCCCGCGTGGAAGGCGTCGCCCGCGCCGGTCGTGTCGCGGCAGCCGCCGGGGACGGGGAAGGAGTCCGCTTCGTGGTACGCGCCTTCGTGGTAAACAAGCGCGCCGCGCACGCCGAGCGTCATGCCGACAACGGCCTTTTCGTGCAGGCGCGCCTTCACTTCTTTGAGCGCGGCGCGTTCGTTCGGGATGCCCGTCAGGCGGCGGGGAAACTCCGACGAGGTGATGAGCACGTCGAGGAGCGGGAGAAGTTCGGGCAGTCCTTCGTAGATGTTGTCGATGTCGGCGGAGACGATGGTGCCCGCCGCACGCGCTTCCCGCGCGAGCCGCGCACAGGCCGGAGGATCGTGAGCGTCCAGATGCAGCACGCGCCCGCGCGCCGCGAACCCTGCGGGCGCATCCTCCGCCGCGTATGCCAACCGCGCATCACGCTCCCACAGGATCGTGCGCTCGCCCGTCCCCGCGTCGATGATGATGAACGCGATCTGGTTACGCGCGCCCTCGACCTGCTGCGCGTGCTCGACATTGACGCCTTCAGCCACGAGCGTCGCCAGCCCGAACTCGCCTTCCGCGTCCGACCCGAAGCGTCCGGCGTAAGCCGTCGGCAGGCCGAGACGCTTGAGGGCGACCATCGCCGAAGCGGTCTGCCCGCCTGCCGCCTGCACGTGCGTCTTGAAACGCGTCTTCGTGTCGAAGGCCGGGTAGGCGTCTACGACGATCAAGTGATCGACCGCGTTGAGGCCGAAACCGACGGCCTCGAATTCTCTCCCGGCGGGCAGGTTAAAGGGGAAGCGCACGGACGTTGACAGCCTTTCGCGTTGCTCAAACTCGGCTCGCCATAGTGCCAGCGGGGAGGGCGTTTAAGCAAACTACAAACGCGTGTCAAAACTACTTCCCGTTTTAACTTGCGCGCCTTCTCGCGTCTCTATCACGTTTACGTTATAGTAAATGCGACCCCCCGAAATCTTTAGAGGCAGCGTTCACCGGCAGTGACTCTCGAAGAGAAACTCAAAAATCTGCCCCTCTCGCCCGGCGTCTATATACACAAGGACGAGGCGGGCAAGATCATCTACATCGGCAAGGCGAAGAACCTGCGCAATCGCGTGCGCTCCTATTTTCAGTCGGGGCGCGGGCACGACCGCAAGACGCGCGAACTCGTCCGGCGCATACGCGATCTCGAATTCATCGTCACCGACACGGAGGTCGAAGCTCTCGTCCTGGAATCGAACCTCATCAAGAAGCACAAGCCGCGTTACAACGTCCAGCTCAAAGACGACAAGCAATACCCGCATCTGAAACTGACCATCAACGAACCGTTCCCGCGCGTCATGATCACGCGCCGCGTGCAGCGCGACGGCGCGCTCTACTTCGGACCCTTCCTTCCCGCATCCCTCGCGCGCCGCACGATTGATCTCATCAACCGCACGTTTCAACTGCGCACCTGCGACATCGAGATTGACGGCAAACTCCCGCGCCCCTGTCTCGAATATCACATCAAACGCTGTCTCGGTCCCTGCGTGCGCGGCCTGTGCACGCCCGAAGAGTATGCCGAGTCGGTGCGCGACGTGCGCCTGTTTCTCGAAGGCAAAGACAAGCAACTCGCAGACGAATACGCGGGGCGCATGGAGCGCGCGAGCGAGGAGATGCGCTACGAACTCGCCGCCAAGTATCGAGACTTGCGCAAAACCGTGCTCGCCGTCTCCGAGACGCAGAAGATGGCGACCTCGCCCGAGCGCGACGTGGACATCTTCGGCTATTACCGCGAAGCGCAGCGGCTCGCCCTCCAACTCTTCACCATGCGCGAAGGCAAGATCGTCGGTCGCCGCGAGTTCTTCTGGGAAGACCTGTCGGCGGACGAGTTCGACCCGGCGGAGTTCTTAAGCGAAGTTCTGACGCAATACTACTCGACCGATTATGTGCCGCGCGAAATTCACGTCCCCGTTGATTTCGAGGATCGCGAACTGTTGGAACGCGCGCTCTCGGAGCGGCGCGGGCGGCGCGTGCGCATACTCGATCCGCAGCGCGGCGAGAAGCGAGACATGATCGCGCTCGTCGAGAAGAACGCGCAGATCGCTTTCGAGCAACGCTTCCGCGTGCTCAAACCCGACATGGAACGCGTGCTCGAAGAGTTGCAGGAGACGCTCGAACTGCCGCGTTTTCCGGCGCGCATCGAGTCGTTCGACATCTCGAACATTTCGGGCGCGGAGAACGTGGCCGCCATGGTCGTCTGCGAAAACGGCAAGATGAATCGTGCCGAAGGACGCCGCTTCAAGATCAAGACGGTGGAAGGTTCGAACGACGTGGCCTCGATGCGCGAAGCGGTCGCGCGCCGCTACCGCAGGCAGTTGGACGAGAACAACCCGCTGCCCGATCTCGTGATGATCGACGGCGGCAAAGGGCAACTCAACGCCGCCGCCGATGCGATGCGCGAACTCGACCTCGAAGCCATTCCGATGATCGGCGTCGTGAAGCCGCCGCGCCGTCACAACGAAGTCTCGCACCTGCTGGTCAAAGGGCGCGAGCACGAACCCGTCTATCTCGATTCGCATTCGGCGGTCTTGCGTCTCATTCAAATGATCCGCGACGAGACGCACCGCGCCGCCGTCACCTATCACCGCAAGCGGCGCGAGATACGCGACTTCACTTCGGAACTCACCGAGATACCCGGCGTCGGCGACAAACGCAAGAACCGTCTGCTTAGAAACTTCGGCTCCATCGCACGCATCGCGCAGGCGACGGCGGCGGAACTCGCGCCCTTCATCGGACGCCAGACCGCCGAAGAGGTCGCCGCGCACTTCACACGTCAACGCGCGCTTGCCGGAGGCGACAACAACAACGGCGGCGACGACGCGGGCGCGGAAAGCGTCGCGCCGTCGCTTGCCACGACCGGCAGCGTCGGCGCAAGGGATACGGACGATGCAGACGAGATGCCGCTCGAAGTTGAGACGCGGCTTGACGACCCGGAAGGCGACGCGGAAGACTTGCAACCCATACGCTCCGTAGATCACGCGGGCGAGGTGCGCCCCCCGCGCCGCAAGTCCACGCGCAAGCGGGGCGAGCGTTCGACAAACCCGCACGGCATCAAGCGCGAGCGCATCGGTAAAAGCGAAACCGAGTAGGCAGCCGAATTGATAGCCGGGTAGGAAGTTGAGTTACATGAACCCGCCGACGCACATCGAAACCGCGCGGCTCATTCTGCGCAAGCCTGTCCTGACCGACACGCCGCTCATCTACGAGGCTTATGCGAGAGACGCAGAGGTGACGCGCTACCTGACCTGGCGACCGCATCGCACGCTCGCGGACGGCGACGAACCGGCGGCGCAACGTCTGGCCGCGTGGGAGGCGGGGAGATATTTTTCGTGGGTCATCATTCTGCGGAGCGGAGGAGAGTTGGCGGGGATGATCTCTGCGCGCCCGGACGGGTGGCGCGTCGATCTCGGTTACGTGCTGGGGCGCAGGTGGTGGGGGCAGGGTTACATGACGGAAGCGGTGCGCGCCGTGAGCGATTGGGCGTTGTCCGAGCGCGAGGTGTTTCGCGTGTGGGCTGTGTGCGACGTGGATAATCCGGCGTCGGCGCGCGTGTTGGAGAAGGCGGGGATGCGGCTTGAGGGACGCTTGCGGCGTTGGGCGTTGCACCCGAACATGAGCGACGAGCCGCGCGATTGTCTCTGCTACGCGCGAGTCAAAGAAGACGACGGCTCACGGTCGTCATAACAAAGTTCATTGGCACGATTCATTACTACACAATTCATTACCGGGAGGAATGAGCGATGAAAACTGATAACGGGCAGACAACTTCGGTCTGGATGCAGACGGCGGACGTGCCTGAGGGGCTGCCACTCGGCGCGGACGCGCAGGCCGACGTGGTGATCGTCGGCGCAGGCATCGCGGGCTTGACGACGGCTTACCTGCTGACGAAGGAAGGCAAGCGCGTCGTCGTTCTCGATGATGGACCCATCGCCGGGGGCGAGACGTGCCGCACCACGGCGCATCTCTCGAACGCGCTCGATGATCGTTATTACGAACTCGAACGCCTGCACGGCGAGGATGGCGCGCGGGTTGCCGCCGAGAGCCACACGGCGGCGATTGATCAGATCGAAGCGATTGTTAATGAGGAAAAGATCAGTTGCGACTTCGCGCGCGTTGACGGTTACCTGTTCGTTCCGCCCGGCGACGACCCGGCGCAACTCGACGACGAACTCAAAGCCGCGCACCGCGCCGGTTTGACCGAAGTGGAACGCGTCGAACGCGCGCCCCTCGATTCGTTCGACACGGGGACTGCGCTGCGCTTTCCGCGACAGGGGCAGTTTCACATCCTGAAATATCTAAACGGCGTGGCCGCAGCCGTGCGGCGTAGCGGCAGCGAGATCTACACGAAGACGCACGCGATCAAGATCGAAGGCGGCGAGGAGGGGGCGCGCGTCGAGACGACGAACGGCGCGTCCGTCACGGCGAAGGCCGTTGTCGTGGCGACCAACTCGCCTGTCAACGACCGCGTCACGATGCACACGAAGCAGGCTCCGTATCGCACCTTCGTCGTCGGCGCGCGCGTGCCGCGCGGCAGCGTGCCGCAGATTTTGTTGTGGGACACGCCCGACCCGTATCACTACGTGCGCTTGCAGCGCGGGAGTGACGGTAAAGGCGAAAACGAGGGCGGCGCGTACGACGTGCTCATCGTCGGGGGCGAAGACCACAAGACGGGGCAGGCGGACGATGCGGAGGCGCGTTTCGCCTGTCTCGAAGAGTGGACGCGCGAGCGTTTTCCGCAAGTCGAGAGTTTTGAGTTTCGCTGGTCGGGGCAGGTGATGGAGACTGTGGACGGCCTCGCCTTCATCGGTCGGAATCCGCTCGACAGCGACAACGTCTATATCGCCACGGGCGACTCCGGCCACGGCATGACGCACGGCACGATTGCCGGAATGCTTTTGACCGATCTCATCCTCGGGCGCGAAAACAGGTGGGCGGAACTCTACGATCCTTCGCGCAAGCCGCTGAGCCTGAGCGCGGCCAAAGATTTCGCCGGGGAGAACCTGAACGTCGCCGCGCAGTACACAGACCACGTGACGCCGGGCGAGGTGTCGGATGAGTCCGAGATCAAGTCGGGCGAGGGGGCGATCATCCGGCGGGGCTTAACGAAAGTGGCCTGCTATCGAGACGAATCGGGCGCGCTCCACGAGCGTTCGGCCATCTGCACGCACCTCGGCTGCGTCGTGCAGTGGAACTCTACGGAGAAGACTTTCGACTGTCCCTGCCACGGCTCGCGCTTCCAGAAGGACGGCCACGTCGTCAATGGTCCCGCCATCAGCGCGCTGGCCGAAGTGGAGAAAAGCTGAGCCGGAAACGATGAACGAGAAACGATGAAGGATGAACAATGAATGACGAGCAGGAGTCAGAATTCAGAATACAGGAGTCGGAAGAGAACATGCGTGGGTCTTCATTCTGAATTCTGAATTCTGAATTCGGACTCCTGTTTTCCGGATTCTCTTTCTGCGTCCATCGTTCCTCCTTCATCGTTGTTCAAGGTCGTAGCCGGACGCGATAGAGGATGTAGTTGCCGATGCGTTCGCCCGCGTCGCGTGTGTACCAGCGGTCGAGATTGGTCAGGTCGCTTTGGCCTGCGGTGGCGACGACATAAGCGAGGGGGAGTTGCGCGGCGCGCTCGCGTGTGAAGTTGGAGATGTATCCGGCGTAGGCGCTCCGTTCGGTTTCGATCTCTGCGGGCGTGACGGGCGCGCGGTTGGGACTGAGGCCGGAGAGCGTGCGACCCCAGCCGAAGATCGCGTGGTAGTAGAGACTCGTGCGGGAGATGAAGGCGTGAAACTTCTGCTCGTCAAC
>DASWNS010000380.1:0-3507 GCA_036399115.1 Pyrinomonadaceae bacterium
GCTCGATTCGTATTCACCGGCGCGACGTGCAGCGTCTCATCTTCAAGGCTCTGGGAATGACGGACGAGACGGCGCGCGCGCGTTTCGGCTTCTTTCTCGACGCGCTTGAGTTCGGCACGCCGCCGCACGGCGGCATCGCCTCCGGCATCGAACGCACCTTGATGGTCTTAGCCAACACGGAGAACATCCGCGACGTGATGGCCTTTCCCAAGACGGCTTCGGCGGCTGACCTGATGATCGACGCGCCCGGCGAAGTTGACCCGCACATGCTCGAAGATTTGCACATCAAGTTTGCGGGTGAATAACGCGCGCCGGAGATGGTAGAGACGAAGATGAAAAAGAGACTCTCGATAGTTCAGTCGCTCGCGTTGTGTCTGAGTTTGTCGCTCTTCACAGTCGCGCTCGCGCAGGCTCCGGCTCCCGCCGCGCAGCCGAAGCGCATCGCCGTGCGCGCGGCGCGGATGCTCGACGTGCGGAGCGGTAGCGTGGTGACGAACGCGGTCGTGATCGTGGAGAACGGGCGCATCCAGTCGGCGGGCAGCGGCCTCTCGATCCCCGCCGGGACGGAAGTGCTCGACCTCGGCGGCGCGATGCTGTTGCCCGGACTCACGGACAGC
The DNA here is from genome assembly GCA_036399115.1 of Pyrinomonadaceae bacterium. Classification (GTDB taxonomy): domain Bacteria; phylum Acidobacteriota; class Blastocatellia; order Pyrinomonadales; family Pyrinomonadaceae; genus JAIVJZ01. The sequence goes on from DASWNS010000380.1 coordinate 618, forward strand.
CACACGCACCTGCTACAGAACTACGACAAGAGGATCGGCGGCGACGACCCGAACATGATCTTGACGGTGACGCAACTCGGCACGACGCGTCGCGCGCTGCTCGGCGCAGCGCAGGCGCGCGAGATGTTGGAGGCAGGTTTTACGGCGGTGCGTGATCTGGGCAACTCCGGTTGGAACGGCGATGTCGCGTTGCGTGATGCGATTCGTTCGGGTTGGGTCGTGGGGCCTCGCCTCTTCGCTTCCACGCGTGCGCTGTCGGCGGCGGGCGGGCAGTTCGGCGGCGTCTCGGCGGAGATGCAGAAGATACTCGAACAGGAGTATGTCGTCATCAGCGGCGTCGAAGAAGCGCGCCGCGCCGTGCGGCAGGCTTTTTACGACGGCGCGGATTTGATCAAGGTGATCGTCAACACGGGAGCGCGCGTGGTGTCGCTCGAAGAGTTGAGAGTGATCGTCGAAGAGGCGCATCGCGTGAATCGCAAAGTGTCCGCGCATGCCATCGGCGATGCGGCGACGCGCATGGCCGCCGAAGCGGGCGTGGATTCCATCGAGCACGCTTACACCATCCCCGACGACGCGCTCCGGCAGATGGCCGCGAAGAAGATCTTTCTCGTCCCGACAGACTTCCCCTCGGAACACTACCTGCCGCCGAACCTGACGCCGGAGCAGAGGCAAGCCGCGCTGCAAAACATCAGAGGCTTCACGAGCGGCAGCCGCGAGCGTCTGGCGCGCGCCGTCAAGCTGGGCGTGCGCATCTCCGCCGGTTCCGATTCCTACTACGCCGAGCCGGGCATGACGCGCGGGCAGACGAGCAAACTCATGTTTCGCGCCTATCTGGAATCGGGCATGACGCCGCTTGAGATCATACGCGCCGCGACGATCAATAACGCCGAGTTGTTTGCCGGAGAGCGCGCCCTGTTCGGCGTAATCGAGACGGGCAAGTTCGCAGACCTGATCGCCGTCACGGGCGACCCGCTGAAAGAGATCAAGGAGCTTGATAACGTGCGCTTCGTGATGACGGGCGGCGCGGTCGTCAAGGACGAGTTGACGACGCGCGGCGCGACGGCGGGGCGTGCGACGAAGTAAAGTGTCGGCAGAAGAAGTGCATACACGGCAGGTGGAAGGGGAACGGCTTATCGTCACGCTCCGGCGGTCGCAAGTTGAAGAGATGCTCGCGCACGCGCGCGAAGCCCGCCCGGAAGAATGTTGCGGCCTCGTCGGCGGCGACTCAGGGCGCGTGGGCGCGTCAGTCTATCGCCTGCGCAACATCGCGCCCGACCGACGCGTCGCCTACGACGGCGACCCGCAGGACTTATGCGAGGCGCAACGCCTGATGCGCGCGCGCGGCGAGCAACTGCTGGGCGTCTATCATTCACACCCGCGCGAAGCCGTGCCCGCGCCTTCGGAGACGGACGTGCGGCTCGCCTATCACCCTTCGGCCATCTATTTCATCATCGGTCTGGGCGAAGAGGCGCGGGCGGAAGAGTTTGCCGGGAGCCTCGGCGCGTTTCGCATTTTTAGGAGCGAAAAGCGTTGGGAGAAGGTAGAATACAGAATCGTCGAGAGTTGATTTGAAGCGAACCTGCGCAGCGCATGATTCGTAAGAGTTGCTATGTCTGAGAAGAGAAGTAAGTACGATACAGACCCGCTCGATCCTGACTTCGTGCGCCAGACCGAAGAGATCGGCGGCGCGTCCGCGCGCGAGACGGCGCGCACCACGAACGAGCAGGCGCGTCTCAACCCGGACGCCGACGCCCCGACGCGTCGCATTGACGACCCCTTATCGCAACCCTACCCGTCAATCTTCGTGCCGCCGACTCAAACTCAAACGCCGCCACCGCCGACTTATCAACAACCGACTTACCAGCCGCCGACCTACCAGCAACCGCCATACACGCAGCCCATCGCCTCGAACACGATGCGCGGCGCGGGGGCGACCGGCGGCGTGCCGCCCGTGCCCAATCGCGGGCAGCCCACGTCGCGCCCCGTGACGGGCATCAACATCCCTGAGAAGTTCGCGCTCATTCTCCCTTACGTGCCTTTCTACATCGGCATCGTCGGCGCAGTTATCGAACTCCTCCTCGTGCCGCGCAGCGAAACGCGCGTGCGCTTCCACGCCGCACAGGGCTTAGCCCTGCAACTCGCCATCCTCGCAATCGGCTTCGCGCTCAGAATCCTCGGCGGCCTCGCGGGCAGCGGCTTCGGCGGCACGCTCTTCTGGCTCGCCGCCAACATCTTTCTTATCGTCTCCATCATCCGCGTGTGGAAAGGCGAAACGCACTATCTCACCCCGCTCGACGATGCCACCTCGTGGCTCCACGAACGCATTGAGCCGCGCAAATAGAAGCCACAACTAAAAGGTCGAACGCCAGACCGCACCCGTCGCACGCGCGCCGCACACCGCCCGACGCCAGCGAAGAACGATCAGCAGCACACTGCCGGGTGGGCGGCTGCCAGCGGTTTGCCGGGCGCGGTGTCGCCGTTAACGACTGCCATGCGAGTAGAGACGCTTGCGACGCAGGCAAACTGCCCGCCGATCATCAAGATGATCGGCGGGCAGCTTGTTTGTGACGATTGAGAGGCGCGACGTGTCAGAAGGACGGAACGAGAAACACGTCCCAAGCCCACCGACTCGCCTTTGGCTCTCCCATGCGCCAGACTTTCGCACGGTAGCGGAAGCGGTTGCCGTGCTCGTCCGTGCGCTTCGACTCTTTATACTTCAACTCAATTTTCCGCACGCCAAGCTCCAGCAAACTATGCAACTCCGCCGCCTCGGAGATGCCGTTGTGATTCGCGTCCTGCCAGAGGCGCAACTTTTCGTACACTTCATCGTCCCCGTTTATCACGCCGTCGCCGTTGCCCCCGTCGCGCGGCTTGTCCAACTCGGCGAGCG
>DASWNS010000381.1:0-6023 GCA_036399115.1 Pyrinomonadaceae bacterium
CGAGCCTCTCTTCACAGAGAACCCGCCGGCAGAAGGCGTGCGCTGCCGCTCGTCAAACATAGGAAAGCAAACCGGATGCCTGCACAATTTAAGACGCGCGCTGCGCGCCTGTCAAGAAAGGGCTAACGCGACCGCCACTAATTGCGTGCGGCGCGCAGAGGTTGGCAGCCGCCGACAGCCACGAGCAGAGAGACGCGGTTGTGATGCCCTGCCCCTCTCCGGTCTGCGCTCTCTTTGGCTGTCGGCCTACTGCCTGCGGCGGCGTCGAACCTTCGCGACGACCCCGGCCAGCCCCGTGCCGAGCAGGAGCAACGTCGCCGGTTCCGGCACGGGTTCGGGGGGAGGCGCGAAGGCGAAAGTCGCCTGCACGAGGCTGCTGGTGCCGTTATTTACCGGCAAGAAGATGAACGTGGCGGTTCCCGCTCCCGTCAGGTCAAAGGTGAATGGCGCCGACCCATCGCTGGGGTCTACGGTGATTCTACCGATGAAACTGAAGGGCGAGACAATCGGACTGTAATCCGCCGGGACGGTGAGCAGCGGCAGAGTGATGAAATTATCGCCGCTGATAACCACGTAGCCCACGCCGGGGCGGTAGGTGGTGCCGTTGTAGGTCAGGTTGAGGATCGTGTCGATCCGCACGGGGAACGTGCCGCCGAATTGTCTGCCGGGCTGGCACAGGCCGCAAAGCTGCGTCTCACCGGATGACGTGTTGGAGCCGTGAAAACTGAAGTTCAGCCCGGTCACGTTTAGATTGAAGTTGTTGAGGCCAATCGGCGTGGTGGCCGTGCCGCCCGTGATGACGAGCGGGACGGCGCGCGCGGTCGAAGCGCAGCACAGGAGCATGAGCGGCAGGAAAAGCAGGAAGGTTAGAGTTTTGAAAGTGCCAAGAGAGACAGTTGGGGCGCGAAGCGGCAAGGGACGCATGGTGGTGATTCTCCTTAATTCGGTGGTTGGCTGGGGGGACAAGGTATACCCGCCGGGGCAGTCTGTAAAGGGAGAGAGGCCGCGAAGAGAGTTTGACGCTACGCCTGAAAGGGAGTTTGACGCTACTCGTCAGCGACAGTTTGACGCTTTACGCCAGCGACAGTTTGACGCTTTACGCCAGCGACAGTTCAACGCTTCGCCTTTACCCCTCCTTCTTTTAAGATGACCGCATGAGGATTCAACCGGCGCGCAGATTGAGAGGGCGCGTGCTCGTGCCCGGCGACAAATCGATCTCGCACCGCGCCGCCATCATCAGTGCGCTCGCCGGGACGGGCGGGCGTTCGCGGCTCACAAATTATTCGACGAGCGCGGACTGTGCCGCCACGCTTGACTGCCTCCGCGCGCTCGGCGTGCGAATCGAGCGCGACGGCAACAACGTCCAAGTCGAAGGCAGGGGAACGCGCTGGACCTTGGAGGAAGCAGACGAACCCCGCGCGCCGCTCGACTGCGGCAACAGCGGCACCACCATGCGCCTCTTAGCCGGACTACTCGCGGGACAGCCCTTCACTTCAACTCTCACGGGCGATGCTTCGCTCCGCTCGCGCCCGATGAAGCGGATCATCGAACCCTTAGAGTTGATGGGAGCGCGAATTTCATCCGCCGCAGGACGCGCGCCGCTTCGCATCGAAGCACGCCGCTCACCGCTCGCGCCCGTGCGCTACGCGCTGCCCGTCGCCAGCGCGCAGGTCAAGTCGTGCCTGCTGCTCGCCGCTTTGAACGCCGGAGGGCGAAGCGAGATCATCGAAGCGCGCGGCGCAACGCGCGACCACACGGAGCGTCTGCTCTCGCTCTTCGGCGCCAGCGTCCAGACGGAGGCGACAACTTACGAAGGCCGCACCGTGCCCGTCGTCTCGCTGCAAACTCCCGTGAGCCTCGAAGCGCGCGATTGCGATATTGCGGGCGACATCTCTTCAGCGGCCTTCTTTATCGCCGCCGCCGCGCTGCTCCCCGGTTCCGAGCTGACGCTTCCCGCCGTCGGCCTCAACCCGACGCGCACGGAAATTCTCCACACGCTGCGAAAGCTCGGCGCGGAAGTCTCTGTCGCGGGCGAGAGCACGGAGTCGGGCGAAGCGGTCGGCGAACTACGCGTGCGCGGCGGACTCGCGCCGACGACTCCGACCGCAGCGGCGGCGACCACTACGGCGGACGCACATGTCTTGCGCGGCGAGTTGATCGCAGGGCTTATTGACGAGCTACCGATCCTCTGCGTGGTCGGGACACAGATCGAAGGCGGGTTGGAGATTCGAGACGCCTCGGAGTTGCGCGTCAAGGAGACGGATCGCATCAGCGCGATGGTCAAAAACCTGCGTGCGCTCGGAGCGGGCGTGGAGGAGTTCGCGGACGGCCTGCGTATCGAAGGGCGCACGCCTCTGCGCGGGGCGCGGCTGGAATCTTTCGGCGATCACCGCATCGCGATGGCCTGCGCCGTCGCCGCGCTCATCGCGGAAGGCGAGTCAGAACTGGCGGGCGCAGATGCGGTCGCCGTCTCCTTCCCCGAATTTTTCGGGATGCTCGAATCGGTGACGGAGCGATGAAGGCGGGCGCGCGTCGCATCGTTCTCACGGGCTTCATGTGCGCGGGCAAAACGACGGTCGCACGTGCGCTCGCCGCGCGCCTCGATTGCCTGATGCTCGATACGGATGCCGTCGTCGTCGAACGCACAGGCCGCCCCGTCGAAGCGATCTTTGCAGAGGACGGCGAAGCGCGCTTCCGTCAAATCGAAAGGAAAGTGTTGCGCGATTGTTTGGAGAACGCAGCGGCGCGTGTCATCGCGCTCGGCGGCGGGACGTGGACGCTCGCAGAGAATCGCGCGCTCATCGCCGCCTACGATTGCCTGACCATCTGGCTCGACGCGCCCTTCGCACTCTGCTGGCAACGCATCACAGCAGCCGTGGCGAGAGACGAAACCGCGCGCCCGCTCGCACGCAACCACGAGCATGCGCTCGCGCTCTATACGTCGCGGCGTGATGCTTACAGCCTCGCGGCGCGGCGCGTGCAGGCAGGCGAAGAGCACAGCGCGGAAGACACCGCGACGGAGATCATGTCTATAATCGAGCGCGAGAATTTTTAGCAGCAGCAACGAACACGGAAGGGACGAGAGGAAGAGAACCCGAATGGCTAACAGAGACGCAGACGCCAAAGCATTGAAGGTCGCCAAGAAACTCTTGAACGCGGAGAACTGGAAACACCTCGCGCGCTGGCACGGCGACGGCTACTACGAACTCCACACGGAAGACACGGGCGACACACCCGTCCGCCTCTTTCTTACAAAGCAACTTTTAGACGACGCCGAGGACATACTCTATCGCCAGATCGTCAACGCGACGCGCTTTCCCGGCGTCCGCATGGTCGTCATCACGCCCGACACGCACTATGGCTACGGCGTCCCCGTCGGCTGCGTCCTCATCACAGACGCCGACGCAGGCGCAGTCGCAATGGGTCCGGTCGGCTACGACATCGGCTGCGGGATGATGTCGGCGCGTTCGGAGGTGGAGGCGGAGCGTGCGACGCCGGAGAAGCGTCTGGAGTTCAATCGCGCGGTGATGGAGCGCGTGGATATGGGCGCGGGCGGGAAAAGCGTCAGGTTGGGTGAGTTGTCGAAGAGTGAGTTTAATAATCTGGTGCGCGGGGGCGCGGAGTATTACGTCGAAAAATATGGCGCGACATTTGATCGGAGTCGCGCGGAGCGGCACCGGATTCCGGTGGACGACGATTGGCAGATTCCCTGGGGCGGGAAGGGCAGGCCGGAGCGCGGCCTGAACCAGATGGGCAGCCTCGGCGGCGGCAACCATTTCATCGAACTGCAACGCTCGGAGCAGACGGGCACGGTCTTCGTGCAGGTGCACACGGGCAGTCGCGGCTTCGGGCATGGTCTGGCGACCAACTATTTCGAGATGGCGCGTGAGGAACGTCCCGAAGCGATCACGGACATAGACCTTGGCTACTTCACGCCCGACTCACGCCACTACAGCAGCTATCTGAACGCCGTCGCGGCGGGCGGCAACTACGCGATCCTGAATCGCCTGATCATCTTCGAGCAGGTGTCGGACGCTTTCCGCGAAGTGTTCGGTCAGGAGCTTGAACTGATTTATGAGATCAGCCACAACCTCGTGCAGCGCGAGACGCACCCGGAGTTCGGCGAGGTGTGGGTGCATCGCAAGGGCGCGACGCGTGCGTTTCCCGCAGGGCACCCGGCGCTCGCGGGCACGCACTGGGAAGCGACCGGCCATCCCGTCTTAATCCCCGGCTCGAACAAAGACTGGAGCTACATCCTGCAACCGCTGGCGGGCGCGGTCAACAGCGGCTACTCGGTGAATCACGGCGCGGGGCGCAGGCTCTCGCGCGGCGAGGCTTCGCGCACGCTCTCGCAGCGCGCCATTGACGACGAGTACAAGGCCGCCGGAATTCTGGTCAACATCAACGGGCGCGTGCCGCTCGACGAAGCGGCTCCCGCTTACAAGTCTTCGCAGGCCGTGATCGAGGCGGTGGTCGGCGCGGGGCTGGCGCGCATCGAGCATCAACTCTGGCCGCTCGCCTCGCTCAAAGGCGCGGACGAACGCAAAGGCAAACGTCGCGGCAAAGGCGGCAAGGCAGACACAGGCGACGCGAAGCAGGGACGCAAGACGAAAGAGCACTACTGACGCAATTTTCACTCGACTGTCAGGCAAGCAATAAAACTGAACGCCGCCGCAGGCGCAGCGCAAAGCCGCAAAGTGAGCGCAGAGAAATTTAACTCTCTGCGCTCACTCTGCGTTCCGCTCTGCGTCTGCGGCGGCGTTGAATCTTTCCTGCCTGACACTCAGGCGAGAAGCGTTCTAAACTTTCCGTTAAGCTACGCGCGCAGCAGTTTCAAGAGGGCGATCTCTTCGGGGTCATATTCGGGAGCTTGACGTTGAATGCGGCGGCTGCCGCGCGGTCGAAATTCGTCGAGCGTGATGCCTTGACAGTAGCGTTCGATAACTGCCGGGTGGATGTAGCTGGAACGGCAGACGGTCGGGGTGTTGCCGAGATGTTCGGCCACCGAGCGGATGGCGTGGAGGATGTTGCGCTTCGCCTGCTTGTCGTCGGCGGGCTTGCCGAGTTCGGCGAGCGAGACGGCGCACAGGAGCGTGCCGCCCCAAGTGCGAAAGTCTTTGGCGGAAAATTCGGGCGCGGTGGCGGCTTTGATGTATTCGTTCACGTCGCGCGGCTTGATGGCGACGGGGCGGCGGTTCGCTTCGTCCCAGTATTGAAAGAGACGTTTGCCGCGCAGGGATTGAATGTCTCTGAGGAGCGTCGCCAACTCTTCATCGACGAGGATGCGCCGGTGTTTGATGTGGTGCTTGCCGATGAAGCTGAAGATGAGGCGTCCGCCGCGTTTGAATTCCAGATGACGATTGCGCAGCGTCGTGATGCCGTAGGTGCGGTAACGCTTGACGCTCTCTTCGGAGCCGACGCGGAAATAGAGATCGTTGATGAGGCGGACGATGACGGCGAGCACGCGTTCGCGCGGCAACCCTTCGCGCGCGATGTCTTCGTTGGTGCGGCGACGCAGGTGTTTGAGTTGTTCGCCGAAGCGTTCGATCTTCGCGTACTTGCGTCGCGCCTGCCTCGCAGCGAAGGCCGGGTGATAGATGCGCTGCACGCGCCCGCCCGCGTCGAGGCCGATGGCTTGCAGGCGGTGGCGCGACGAAGGCGAGATGCGCACCTCCTTCCACGCCGGGGGGATGACGAGCGACTTGATGCGTTCGAGCGCGGCCTCGTCCGTGATGCGTCGAGCCGCCGCGTCTTCGTAGCGGAAGCCGCTGCGCTTCGTGCCGCGCCGTCGCCACCAGCGCGCACGCGCCCCGCGCGCCACGCTCTCCGCCGCGCTCTTGATCGCAAGTTTATCTTCCAACGGCGCTTGTACACTCAACATCACTGAAACCGTCTCCTGCCTGACAGAGTTTAAGCGAGACATGTTAACTGCCGGGCGGTTACGAAACTATCGCGGCGCGGAAAACAGAGAGTCTGCGACGGGTAAATTAAACGCGAAGAGACAAAGACACGAAGAAAACTTT
>DASWNS010000382.1:0-6072 GCA_036399115.1 Pyrinomonadaceae bacterium
CAGAGTTGAAGCGTGTCAGGGAATTTATAGTTACTAACTCTAACGCCAAAAGAGCGCGACGCGCAAGCAAACTCTCTTTGCAGCGCGTCGCGCTCTTCGGATTTTCGCAATTCGCGCGCGCAGTTAAGGCGCGCCTGCGAGCAAGGCTTCTATCTCGGCCAGGGCTGCGCGGCTGGCCGCATCGCCGCCGCCGCTGCTACGCGCGAGGCGGAGCGCATGTCGCCCGAGCGCGACGTAAACAGCGAGCGTCTCATTCATCTCCAACTCACGAAGCGCGGCGACGTGACGACGCAGGGTGGCGACATCGGCGCGCGGGAATGGTCCGGTGAGCGCGCTCGCGGGATGCGCGCGACGTGCGAGATTTTCGAGCGTGCCGGAGGCGAGCGGCAAGAGCACGCTCGACGCCTGATGCCGGGGGAGGCCGCAGCGCACGAGCATCTCCGTCGCCAGCGAGAAGAGCGCGACGAGGTGGCCGGAACACATCACGGCAGCCGCGTGATAAAGCGGCTTCCGCCGCGCGGCGATAGAGAAACTCCGGCCACCGAGCGCGCGGACGATCTTATCCGCCGCCGCACGCGCGCGCGCCTCACCTTCGAGACAATAGAAAGCCCCGCGCAAGTTCGACGCGCCGCCGAGCGGGTCGCTGATTGAAACGAGCGGGTGGAGCGAGCCGAGACTGAAAGCGTGTGCGCCGAGCGGTGCGAGCGCGTCCGAGACGAGCGCGCCGCTCGCGTGCAGAGCGACGCGCGCGGGGCGACGACGTAACGGCGGCGTCGCTTTCGCCTCTCTCGCCGCGAACGTTTGTGCGAGACGCGAGGCGACTGCGGCGATCTCGTCGTCGGGGGTCGTGATGAGTAGAAGGTCTGTCTCGGGAAGCGAGTCGAGTTGCGTCGAGCCGAGCGCGAGCGGTCGTGGGGAGAGCAAGCGCGCGGCGCGGCGTGCGTGTTGCGGGCGGCGCGCGACGAGCGCGACTATCGAATAACCGCTCTGACTGAGCGCGAGCGCGAGCGCAGAGCCGAGGCGTCCCGCGCCGACAATGGCGACGCTCGGACGCGTCGGCGAAGCGGGTGCGTCCGGGGAAGCAGGCCGTCTTGACGAAGCGGATGCAAGCGTCGGAGCGGATTGTGACGAAGCGGGGCTTGAGATTGAGACGGAACGAGCGCGCGACCGCTGCGACTTCTGCGAAGCGTGCGACTGCTGCGAAGTGTGCGTCGCGGCCTTCTTGCGTGTGGTCGTTTTCTGCGCCGACGCTTTGCGCGCGGTCGCTTGGGGCGTCGCTGCTTTGTGCTTCGTCGCTTGCGGCGCTGTGGCTTCAAGCGGTTCGTTGCCGGCAGTTCTCTTTAATTTTTTCGCGCTTCCATTCTTGTGCTCAGGCGGCATCGCTGTTGTTGTTCCCAACCATGATCTCGACGAGCGCCGCGTCATGCGGGAGTTCATCAAACCACTGTTGCCAGCGCGCCGCAAGTTCTTCGCGGGTGACAAGGCCGCGCCGCACGCCTTCCGGCAGCGTTACGCGCAACGGCAGCGCAGACGGAGCCTGCTCTAAGGCGCGTGCGATGAGGTGTGCGTCGGTCTGCGTCAAAAGCTCCGGAGTGCGACGTTGGACGAAGAGGTGCGCGAGAGCATAGGCGCGGCTGGCCGTGTCCGCGTCGGGCGCGTCGCTCGCGAGTTGGTTGAGGGCGTGTGTGAGATGCGCGTGAAAGAGCGCGAGCGTGCGGCGATAGGCGGCGCGACCGCGCTCCGTCATCTCGGTCAGGAGCGTGGCGGCTTCCAGAAACTGCGCGGAGCGCGAGAGGCGAAACGCACAGGCGCAGCGCGGGTGGCGCGCGAGCACGGCGGCGACCGGAAGATCGCAACGCGCGTTTCGCACCTCGGCGACGAACGACGCGGCCTCTTCCCATAGTTGCGGCGCGACGAAGGGCAGCACGGCGAGGGCTTCGAAGTCGCGCCACTCCGCGCTGCGTGTAAACGCGTCGAGGCGGGCATGGTCGCGCGCCTGCCCGACGGCGCGCGCGTGCACGTCTGCGTAGTGCTCTATGTAGTGCGCTTGAAATTCCTGCCAGAGCAGTTCGAAGCGTTCGGTGCGCGCCGGGTCGAAGAGCGTGTGCGGGTCGTCTGCGATGAGCAGCAGTTCGCGGCGTGCGCTTTCGATCACTTCGAGCGAGGTCAATTCGGCGGCGGACAAATAAGCGCGCGCGCTTTCGCGTCGCACGACACCTGCCGTGTAGTTGCGCAGGGCTGCGAGTTGCGTGGCGCGCTGCGCGAGTTGTTCGGGCGCGTCGCCGAAGATGTCCGCGACGCGCTGCAAGCCCTCTTCGAGCGAGAGGTTTCCGGCGAGCGCGTCGGCCACGGCATCGGCGGCTGCGCCGAACGTGCGGCGGGCGGCGGCGGCCAAATCCCACGCGCGCGTCGTGAGTCCGGCGTCGGGCAGCGCGTCGAACTCACGCAAGACCGTCTCCGCGCGCCAGGCCGCGAGCCAGGCGGAGAGCGCGGCGCGTACGCTCTCACGCGCGCCCGCGTCGGCGATTGAAGGGAGCGTCGCATCGCCCGTCAGGAGGCGCGCCCAGTTCGTCAACTCCTCGGCGTTGTGATGAATCTCAGCGGCGCGGCAAACTCCGGCCACCTCGTCCCACTTGATGGAAGAGCCGAGCGTGCGGCGCGTGATGCGGTCGTCGCCCCCGGTCGAGAGTTCTATGCGACGCTGCGCGACGAGCGCGGCGAGCACGAGATACTGAGTCTGCCGCAACAACCCGTACGGCTGGCCGTGCAGGACGCGATGCACTTCGCCGAGCGGCACCACGCTGCTTCCGGCGCGGTCAACGAGCGTGAGCACTTCGCGCACCCAAGGCTGCGTGAGCACGGTGTCGCCCGTCTCCGGGATCAGGATGTCGCCGCGCCGCGTGGCGAGTCCGAGCGGGACGGCGAAAGTTTCGGCGAGTTGTTGCACGTCCGTATCGGCGACATTACTGCCGCCGAACAGGTTGTCAACCAGACGCGCCGTTTGCAGTTCGGTGGGCGACGCGTCGAAGTGCGGGTGTTGGGGAAAGTGTGCGGTGAAGCGCGGGGCGAGCGCGTCGGCGAGCATCGAGGCGAGGGTTTGCGCGGCGTGCGCTTCGTCTGTGAAGGTGATGCGCTCGTCGCCGACGTGGAGCACGCCCGCGTCAATGTAGAGGCGCGACCAGATGCGCTCGGCCTGCGCGGCGAGCGAGTTGGCGGCGGCAAGCGCAGTCTCGCCGAACTCCCCGAGCGTCGAATCAACCCGCCGCAGCGCAACCAGACGCCGCAGGATACTCAACTCTTCCGCTGAACAGGCCGCCGGTTGCCAGACCACCGAGACGGGCGCGGCTCCCTTTGCATGCGCGGCATGGGCGAGGACATTTTCGCCAGCCTCTCCCGCGCACGCTTCAAGGATCAACAATTCCCAATCGTACTCTACGCTTCCGGCACTGCCCCTGAGATGGCTGCCGAGATGGCTGCCGAGATGATTGCTGGCAAGGCTGTTGACCTCGCTCGCGGCATCGCTCGTAATAAGGTTTGTCGCATCTGGCGCGGGCGCATGCGGGGCGGAAGTCTGCCGCGTGAGACGACCGGAGCGCGACGCGCCGCGCCACGTGATCTCAAAGTCTGCGCTCTCCGGCTCTCCCTTGAGCGATTCAGGCTCGCCGTCGCTGAAAGGCCAATCTTCAAAACGCCCGCGCGGAAGCGTGCGCAGCAGAGAGTTGATCGCCGCCGCATCAATCGAAGGCGACTCGCTTGCGGCTGCCAGCGCGGCATCGAAGTCAGCCGCCGCGTTGACCTGAAAACGATAACGCAGTTCACCGCCGTCGGACTGCGCGGAGAGTCCGCCCTTCGGGGCGAGTTCGCTCAGACGCTCTAAAGTCTCCCCGACGCGTTCGATGGCCGCTTGCAAAGAGTTCTCGTCTTGAAACAGGAGCGCGGCGCAGAGGTCGCGCGCCGTCGCGCCGCGCCCGTCGAGCGAGAGGATGAAGAGACTTTTCAGCACGAGCCTGACTTGCAGACGCTGCATCGCCGGAAACTGCGAGACGGCTTTCGTCGCCAGTTCGTCATAGACCCGGAAAGCGTCTTTCAGATCGTCCGAACGGCGCAAATCGCGCTCGCTGTGATCGAACACTTCGTCGAGCAGGATGAGCGAGAGCGCGGGGCGATTGATGGCGTTGCGCGCGGCCTGCGCGGCAAAGGGCAGGAAGGCGAAGGCCGGGGCATAGAGGCGCACGGAGGCCGCCGTGTCCGCGACGAGCGGGTGGACGGGATAGAGCGCGGCAAAGCGCGGCTCGCTCCAGTTGAAGTTCGGCACGGACTGGCGCAGCGAGAGATAAATCTCGTGCAGCGCATCGCGCGCCGGGGCGTTCTTGCGCAGCACGTAGATGTTGGCGACGTGATAGAGGTGTTCGGGTTCGAGATAATCGATCTGGAAGGTGCGCGCGAGCGCGACGTTGACGCCTTCCGCGCCCGCGATGTCGTCGTCGAGCGCGAGCGCGACAAAAGCGTTTGCGCCGCTGGCGGCGACGGCGAGTTCGCTGAGCAGCGGCCCGTCGTCGCGCTTGACGCGAGCCTCGCGCCCGAAGGCCGTATCGGCGATGATGACAATGGTGGCCGTCGTGCGCGTGCGCGCGGCGGCCTGTGCGATCCAGGCGGCAGGATCGCCCGTCCAATCCGCCGCGCTCCCGCCGCACGTCGCGATGAACGCATCGACGAGTTCATCCCTGAGCGTCGGGCGCGTGCCGCGTGCGACGCGGACGAGGAGGTGGCGGCGCGCGGCCAGACGCCTTGCGCTCGCGGCGACGTGCGCGTCCGTGATCTGCGCGTGGTGGTGTTCGTCCGAGGCGGCGATCAGCGCGCCGAAGGTGGCGAGCGTGTGGCTTTTGCCGACGCCGCGCATCCCTGCGAGCGCGTGCGCCGCGCCGTGCCCGCGTGGCAGGTCTGCGAGCGCGTCGAGCCAGCGTGCGAGCAGGTCGGAAGTGGCGTCGGTAAAGCGATAGGCGGCGAGCGCGCGTGCAGGGTCGGCGGCAAAATCCCGCAGGTCGTCGAACTCCTGCGGTTCAACCAAATCCTTGATCTTATCCTGTGTTCGTTTCATTCGCTGGTGGAGTCGGGAAAAGTCGGGGCAAATAGCGAAGAGAGGGGAAATAGACCGCGACGCCGAACGCATCACGGAGGGCGCTTTCGACTGTAACACGCGCGCGCGAACGGGCGCAATCACTATACTTTTCTCGCCCGCCGCGTGACACAAACTCTACACTTTTGCCCGTGCCTTGCTATAATGGCGCGAGCGAAGCAACCAACGTCCGGCGGGCAGAGGCGAAAGGTTTTACAGGCAGCGAACCGTGGCGCGTGCACGCCCGCGTCGGACGGCGAACCACTTGAGCTTCTCCGTGCATCAAAGAATCACGCGCTTTCGAACGCCAGAACCGGCATTGTCCACAGCTTTGCAGGCGCGGCGACCGTCGCAGCAGAGCGCGTTCCTGACGCATAGATAAATTTTCACGTCGCACCAAGTTATATTTGCGACTTCGGCCAAGAGACAACGGGATGGACAACACTCCCCGGCGGCCATAGTTGTTAGATGAGATTCTGGAGATTTTCCGCCATGTTCAACCAACTTTCACGCACCATCACCGCGCTCGCGCTCGTCTGGGGTCTGCTCGTAGGCTCGACGGCTGCGCTGGCCGCGCCGCAGCAGCAGCCCAAACAAGCCTCGAAGAGCGAGCAGGCCGCTGCCGAAAAGAAGGCCAGAGAAGCCGCTGAAAAGCAGGACAGAGACGACGCCATCGAGGCGGCCAAGCAGAAACAGGAACTTGCCAAGAACATCGGCAAGCCGCTCTCCACCGACGAAGACCCGAGCCAGATCGGCAAACGCAAGATCAACGGCGGCTTTATCGCTTCGATGAGCGGTTCAATCGAGAAAGAAGTCTCCTTCGGACGCGAAAATCCCCTTCACCATCAAAGTCATCGACTCGGACGAAGTCAACGCCTTCGCGCTGCCCGGCGGCTTCTTCTACGTCAACAAGGGGCTGCTCTTGGCCGCCGACAACGAGGCGGAGATCGCGGGCG
>DASWNS010000383.1:0-3298 GCA_036399115.1 Pyrinomonadaceae bacterium
GTGGAAGGCTGGGGCGAATGTACCGCAGGCGAAGGACCTTTCTATAGCGAAGAGTGGACGGAGAGCGCTTGGAGCGTGATCAAAACTTATCTTGCGCCGCTGACGCTCGGGCGCGAGATGGAGCGTGCGGCGGATGCCTCCGCGTTAATGCGCGCGGTGCGTGGAAACCGCATGGCGAAGGCCGCGATTGAGACGGCTGTGTGGGAGATCGAAGCGCGGCGCGCAAACGTGCCGCTCTGGAAACTGCTGGGCGGCGTGCGCAGGGAGATCGCGTGCGGCGTCTCAATCGGCATTCAGGATTCGCCCGAAGCGTTAATGGAAAAGATCGAACGCGAAATCGGCGCGGGCTACCAGCGCATCAAGATCAAGATCAAGCCCGGTTGGGATGTCTCGATTGTCGAGCGCGTGCGGGCGCGCTTCCCGGACATTGGATTGATGGTGGACGCTAACTCGGCTTACACGCTCGCAGACGCTCCGCTCTTTCGTGAGTTGGACAAATATAACCTGATGATGGTGGAGCAGCCGCTCGCCTACGACGACATGTTCGACCACGCGCGCTTGCAGGAGCAGATTGCGACGCCCGTGTGTCTCGACGAGTCTATCCGTTCGAGCGAGGATGCGCGCAAGGCGTCGGAGTTGGGTGCGTGTCGCATCGTGAACGTGAAACTGGGTCGGGTCGGCGGGCACTTCGAGGCGCAGGAAGTGGAGCGCGTGTGTCGCGAACGAAACATTCCCGTCTGGTGCGGCGGCATGTTGGAGTCGGGCATCGGGCGGGCGCACAACATCGCGATGGCGACGCTCGCCGGGTTCACATTGCCCGGCGATGTCTCTGCGAGCGCGCGTTACTGGGAAGAAGAGATCATCGAGCCGCCCGTTACCGTCTCGGCGCGCGGAACGATTGACGCGCCGGATGCGCCGGGCATCGGGTTTGAAATTAAGAGAGAAAGAATTGACGCGCTGACTGTGAGGCGTGAGAGCTACACGCCCGCTTGATTTCAGGTATCAGCCGGGAAGTTTAATAATAGGAATCAACATGCCTGTCGAATTAGACAAGCGCGACGCCGCCGCGCTGCACGAATATTTTTCAGGGCGCGAAAGCGAAATGTTGTCGTTTATGCGCGCGCTGGTCGAAGCGGAATCTCCGTCCGGCGATCTGGATGGCAGCCACGCGGTCGTCTCCCTGCTCGCGGGAGCGGCGCGCGAGATCGGTCTGGAAACGGAAGTCACGTTTGAGTATGACCCGGCCTACGGCACGCACCTGCTGATTCGCGCCTTCGGCGAGCACAAGACAGATGCCCCGGCGACGCTCATCCTCGGACACACGGACACAGTACATTCACGCGGCTCGACGCAGGCGCGACCGTGGCGCGAAGAAGACGGGCGCATCTATGCTCCCGGCATCTTCGACATGAAGGCCAACTGCGCGCTCGCCGTCGAATCTCTGCGCGCGTGCGCGACGCTCAAACTGCAACCGACTCACCCGGTCGTCATCCTCCTGACGTGCGACGAAGAGGTGGGCAGCCAGAGCGGGCGCGCCCTCGTGGAAGCGGAGGCGCGGCGCGCGGCGCAGGTGCTCGTCTTCGAACCCTCCGCGCCGGGCGGGCGCGCGAAGACCGCACGCAAGGGAACGAGCAGCTACACTGTGCGCGCCGCAGGCATCGCCGCACACGCGGGACTCGACCCGGAGAAGGGAGCGAGCGCGATTCTGGAGATCGCACGACAGATCGAGCGGCTTCATGCGTTGGGCGACGCAGCGCGCGGCGTGACCGTCAACGCGGGCGTCGTGTCCGGCGGTACGCGTTCAAATGTGGTTGCCGCCGAAGCGGAGACGGAGGTTGACGTGCGTTTCAGCACGATGGACGATGCGCTGCGGATGGAAGAGACGATCTTGAATCTGCGCCCGTTCGACGAGCGCGTCAAACTCTCCGTGGAGGGCGCGATCAATCGCCCGCCGCTCGAAAGAAGCGAGGCCGTCGTCGCGCTCTACGAGCACGCGCGGGGCATCGCTTCGGCATTGGACTTCGAGTTGGGCGAGGCGAGCGTGGGCGGGGCATCGGATGGAAACTTCGCGGCGGCGGTCGGCGCGGTTGTGCTCGACGGGCTGGGCATCGCAGGCGACGGCGCACACGCCGCGCACGAGCACATCAATAAGAGCGACATCGCGCGTCGCGGTGCATTTTTATCCGGGCTGCTGGTCACGCTGTAAATTGGAAGCGTCGCAGTACGTGAGGCCGTCGTTTCGCGGACGACAACTCGGGAGACGGTTGACCGTCGCCATTATCGAACGGGCACGCGCGCTCGGCTACGAACGCCTGAGGCTCGACACGCTCCCGACAATGCACGAAGCGATTGCGCTTTACACCTCGCTCGGATTCGAGCGCATCGAGCCTTATCGCTACAACCCGATTGCGGGCACGCTCTACATGGAATTATATTTGCGCCGATGATTGAAAAAAAATTGAGAGGAACAAGATTCATGTCCGCACTGCGCCGCATCACCCTCTTTTTTCTGCTCGCGCTTCTCTTCATCAACGCGCCGCTCGCTCCTTCGCGCCTCGAAGCGGCGCGCCCGAACGCCGCCGCGCGCGCCGCTTCGCGCGACCCTGTACGCGCGCCGCGCGGGATGGTCGCCTCCACGAATAAGCTCGCCTCCGAAGTTGGCGTGGATATTTTGAAGCGCGGCGGAAACGCGGTTGATGCGGCGATAGCCGTAGCCTTCGCGTTGGCGGTTACGTACCCTGCGGCGGGCAATCTCGGCGGCGGCGGCTTCATGATGATTCGCCTCCGCGACGGGCGGACGACTGCGATTGATTACCGCGAGATGGCTCCGCTGGCGGCGACGCGCAACGTCTATCTGGACGCGCAGGGAAATCTCATCAAAGGCGAAGGCTCCTCAACCGTCGGGTATCGCGCGGCGGGCGTTCCCGGCACGGTGGCGGGGATGGCTCTGGCTTTGCGGAAGTACGGCTCAGGGCGGCTGTCGTGGGCGCAGTTGGCGGAGCCTGCGCGGCGGCTCGCGGCGGAGGGCTTCACCATCAGTCATCAATTCGCGCGAGGTTTGCGCGCGAGCGACGACCTGCTCGGTCGTTACGCGGACAGCAGACGCATCTTTCTGAACAACGGTCGTTACTTCAAAGAGGGCGACACGCTGCGCCAACCGGAACTCGCGGCGACCTTCGCGCGCTTGCAGCGTGGCGGCGCGCGGGAGTTTTACGAGGGCGAGACGGCGCGGCTGATCGCAGCGGACATGCAGCGCAACAAGGGCTTGATGACGCTCGCAGATTTGCGCGGCTACGAG